>DAIUFH010000038.1:0-19746 GCA_036844705.1 Tissierella sp. | reverse complement strand
TTCTTTCACGAACAAATATTGTAATTTTGAACATCTTTGTATATATCGATAAAGAATTATCTCTTTGAAAATTGTGGTGATCTTCTAGCTTTCTTAAGACCGTATTTCTTTCTTTCTTTCATTCTAGGATCTCTTGTTAGGAATCCAGCTTTTTTAAGTATTGGTCTAAACTCTTCATCTGCAGTAATTAATGCCCTAGCAATACCGTGTCTAATAGCTCCTGCTTGACCGGTGAATCCACCACCCTCAACTTTAACAATTACATTGTATTTATCAATAGTATCAGTTAATACAAGAGGCTCTTTTGCTATTACCTTTAAAGTTTCATAATTGAAGAATTCATCAATATCTCTATCATTAATAGTAACTTTACCATTTCCTGGGACCAATCTAACTCTTGCAGTAGAAGTTTTACGTCTACCTGTTCCTATAAATTGTACTATAGCCACTTACAGTCCTCCTTTCTCCTACCAATTAAAATTCATATGCTTCTGGTTTTTGAGCTTCGTGACCATGCTCAGTACCTGCATATACCTTAAGTTTCTTAATCATATTTCTTCCAAGACTACTCTTTGGAAGCATACCTCTAACAGCTAATTCAATAATCATTTCTGGTTTATCTTGAATTAATTTGTCGTAGGATACATATCTATCTCCACCTGGATATCCTGTATGATAGAAATGGGTTTTTTGTTCTAATTTCTTACCAGTTAATTTTATTTTATCTGCATTGATTATGATAACATAATCTCCTGTATCAACATGAGGTGTATATATTGGCTTATTTTTTCCGCTAAGAATATTAGCTACTTCAGTTGCCAATCTACCTAATACTTTATTTTCAGCATCTATTACATACCATTTTCTTTCAATTTCATTGTTTTTTGCCATGTAGCTTTTCATCAATTTCCCTCCTTTTAACAAAAGTCAAAGGTGTCTTGCAAAAAAAGTTTCCGGGTTCTTTTTCTAAACACTCTTATATATTCTAATACATGTAATTATCAATGTCAAGGGCGAATTTGTACGAAGAAAATTTATAGTCTAGAGAAGTCAAACATATGTGACACGGACCTCTGAAAATTTATCTTAAGTTAAGTCATTAGGGTAGAAAACTTTTTCTAAAAAAAGTCCTTGAGGGGGTGCAGTTGGCCCTGCATTATTCCTATTTTTGGAATCAATGATTTTCTTCATATCACTTACATCTCTTTCGCCACTTCCTATCTTCACTAATGTTCCTATTATGATTCTAACCATATATCTTAGAAAGCTATTGCCTTCAAAAACAAATTCTATAAAATCGCCTTTTCTTCTTATATCAACATAGTATATTGTCCTTATAGTTGATTTTACAACGGATTTTCTTCCTTTAAAGCACGCAAAATTATGAGTTCCTACAAGATATTTACTTGCTCTTATCATCTTATCAATATCTAAATCATATTTAAAATGATAAGATAAATTTCTATATATAGGACTAGGCATCTTGCCGTTATAAATTATATATCTATATCTTTTACTTATTGCATCAAATCTGGAGTGAAAATCCAACCCCACTTCTTCAGAATGAATAATTTTTATATCATCGGGTAAAGCATTGTTCAATATGCAACTAAACTTATCATTAGGAATCGTTGAATTTGTATGAAAGTTTGCTACCTGACCCAATGCGTGTACTCCTCCATCTGTTCTCCCTGAGCCTACTAGCTGTATATTCTCACCAGTTATAGTTTTTATAGCATCTTCTAGCTTACCTTGTACCGAAATAGCATTTTTCTGAGTCTGCCAACCCGAATAATTAGTCCCATCATATTCTATTATCAATTTAATATTTTTCATATTATATATCTTGTTGAGATAATAAAACCAAAAAATACAATCATTGAAGCTAAAACTACTATATCATTTCTCTCTAGCTTAAGTTCATTCAATCTTGTTCTATTATCCCCACCTCTATAGCATCTTGCTTCCATGGCAGTTGCAAGTTCATCTGCTCTTCTAAAGGCATTTATAAATAATGGGACTAACAATGGAACTAGGTTTTTAGCTCGGTTTAATATATTACCAGATTCAAAATCTGCACCTCTTGCCATCTGCGCTTTCATTATCTTATCTGTTTCCTCTAATAATGTTGGTATAAATCTTAGTGCAATTGTCATCATCATTGCAAGCTCATGTGCCGGAACACCAATTTTTTTAAATGGAGATAAAAGTTTTTCTATTCCATCGGTTAAGGAAATAGGTGACGTAGTTAATGTTAAAAGAGATGTTCCAGTAATTAGAAATATCAATCTAATTGCCATAAATGCAGCTGTTCTTAGTCCTTCCTTTGTCACCGTAAGAGGTCCAATATAGAACAAAACCTCACCCTTAGTCATAAATATATTTATTGTTAAGGTTATTAACAAAATGAATACAAGAGGTTTTAGTCCTTTCAAAATATATTTTACAGGCAGCTTGGCCACTTTTATTACTGTAGCAATAAATAAAAATATAAGAATATAAGGATAAAAGCTATTTATAAAAAATAAAGAAGCAATAAAAAGTCCGATAAGTATTATTTTTATTCTGGGATCCAGCTTGTGAACTATTGAATCCCCAGGAAAGTATTGACCTATAGTTATATCCTTAAGCATCTTTTTTTCTCCTTATATATTTCAATATTTCATCCTTAGCTTCTTCCACAGTTAATATATCTGTTCTAATATCCTTTACCTTTAAATTAAATCTTCTCATAAAGCTAGTTATCTGTGGTATACCTAAGCCTATTTCTTCTAATTCGGATGCTCTTTTAAAAATCTCACGGGTAGCTCCATCCATAACTAGCTTACCCTTATCCATCACAAGAATACGGTTAACGAGTCTTGCTACATCCTCCATACTATGAGATACAAGGATTATTGTTATTCCTTCTTTCTCATATAATTCTTTTACTTCATTCAATATTTCATCTCTTCCAGATGGATCCAAACCTGCTGTAGGTTCATCCAAAATCAGTACCTTAGGCTTCATAGCAAGAACACCAGCAATTGCCACACGTCTTTTCTGACCACCACTAAGCTCAAAGGGTGATCTATCCTTTAATGTTTTATAATCCAATCCTACAAGTTCCATGGAGTCCCTAACCCTATCATCAAGCTCCTTATCCTTCAAACCAATATTCCTAGGTCCAAAGGCAATGTCCTTATAAATGGATTCCTCAAATAGTTGGTGTTCAGGATATTGAAACACAAGTCCTACCTTTTGTCTTACTTCTCGTAATTTAGCATCTTTATCCGTTATGCTTATTCCTTCTACAATAATAGTTCCTGAAGAAGGTTTCATCAATCCATTTAAATGCTGGACTAATGTTGATTTTCCAGAGCCTGTATGCCCTATTAATCCAATAAAATCTCCTTCATTTATTTCAAGGCTAATATTATCCAGTGCTTTTTTCTCAAAAGGAGTACCTGAATTGTAAATATAATTCAAATCTTTAATTTCAATAATCATAATAAATCAACCAGCTCCTCAACATTCAGTACATCTTCTCTAATATCTATACCCTCTTTACGAAGTTCATATGCAAGTTCAGTAACCTGAGGAACATCAAGTCCAAGTTTCTTTACTTTTTCTACTTGCTTGAATACCTCCCTAGGTGTTCCCTCCATTGCAATTTCTCCTTGGGACATAACTATTATCCTGTCAGCCTTAACAGCTTCTTCCATATAGTGAGTTATTAGAATTATAGTCTTACCTTCATTTTCGTTTAATTTTCTGATTGTTTTCATTACCTCTAGCCTACCATTAGGATCGAGCATAGCTGTAGGTTCATCAAATATGATACAATCCGGATTCATAGCAAGAATTCCAGCTATTGCAACTCTTTGTTTTTGTCCCCCTGATAATAGATGTGGAGCATGCTTTTTGTATTCACTCATTTCTACAATTTCTAAAGCTTCATCTACTCTTTTCCTTATTTCAGCTGGTGGAATCCCTAAATTTTCAGGTCCAAATGCTACGTCTTCTTCCACGATTGTAGCTACAATCTGATTGTCAGGATTTTGAAACACCATCCCTGCCTTCGACCTTATATCCCATATCTTGTCTTCATCCTTAGTATTCATGTCCATTACATATACTTCTCCATGTGTTGGTAGCAGTAAGCCATTCATCATCTTAGCCATAGTTGACTTTCCAGAACCATTGTGTCCAAGTATTACAAGAAATTCCCCTTTTTTTACTTCAACGTTTACATTGTTGACCGCAATCTGCATGCTATCGTCTATATATGATTTATATTCATATGTTACATTTTCTAACTTTATCATCAATTCATCATTCATATTCATATTCATACCTCGGTTTATATTATTTCCATTACCTACTATAACACAGGGGAAAGTCTAATTCAATTCACAGTTCACAGTTCACAGTTCACAATTTAAAAGATTAAGAATTAAAAATTTAAAACATTAAAATAGAAGATCCTTCGATAGCAGTAATTATTCTGTCCATTTCAGGATGACAACATCTCTGTCATCTCGACCAACGTGGAGAGATCTCTTTTTTGACTTTAATTGTGAACTGTGCATTGTGAATTGTGAATTAGTTTTAACCACAAAGTGGTTAAAACTAAAGGGACTAAGTTAAACTTAATCCCCTACTCATTATACTAATTCTAATATTGCAATCTCTGCGCCATCTCCACGGCGAGGACCAACTTTTAAAACCCTTGTATATCCGCCATTTCGATCAGCATACTTAGGTCCAATTTCATCAAATAATTTTCTAACAACATCTTCGTCATATACATAAGCCAATACCTGACGTCTAGCGTGTAGATCTCCTCTTTTAGCTAAAGTTATCATCTTATCAGTCATTCTCTTTGTTTCTTTAGCTCTTGTCACTGTGGTTTCGATCTTACCGCTTCTTAACAAAGACGTAACCTGATTTCTTAACATAGCTTTTCTATGATCTGTAGGGCGACCAAGCTTTCTTAATATTGTCACATTTATCCCTCCTTCAAACCTGATTACTCATCGCTTTTTCTAAGACTCAATCCTAATTCAGCAAGCTTTCTCTGTACTTCCTCAAGGGATTTTTTGCCAAGATTTCTTACTTTCATCATTTCCTCTTCAGATTTTTGAGTTAATTCTTCAACAGTATTTATTGCAGCTCTCTTCAAGCAATTGTAACTCCTTACTGATAAGTCTAACTCCTCTACTGTCATCTCAAGGACTTTTTCTTTTTTATCTTCTTCTTTTTCAACCATAATCTCAACGTTGCTTACATGATCAGTTAATCCAATGAAGAGATTTAAATGTTCAGTAAGTATTTTTGCTCCAAGAGAGGTTGCCTCATCTGCATCCATAGTCCCATTTGTCCACACTTCAAGAACCAGCTTATCATAATCCGTAATATTACCTACTCTTGTATTTTCAACGTGATAATTTACTTTTGTAACAGGTGTAAAAGATGAATCAACTGGTATAATACCTACCGGCTGACCTTCTTTTTTGTTCTTTTCTGCTACGACATAACCTCTGCCCTTAACTAGCTCTAATTCCATATATAATCTACCATCTTCATTAACAGTAGCTATATGATGATCTTTATTAACTATTTCAACATCAAGTCCAGTAATTATGTCCCCAGCCGTTACATCTTGAGGACCTTCTACATCTATAAGTAGTGTCACTGGTTCTTCAGTATACATTTTAGCTGCCAGACTCTTAATATTTAGGATTATCTCTGGAACATCTTCTAGTACTCCAGGTACAGTTGAAAATTCATGGAGTACTCCTTGTATTTTTATAGATGATATTGCAGCTCCAGGTAATGAGGACAGCAATACTCTTCTCAATGAATTTGCAAGAGTCGTTCCATATCCTCTTTCAAGAGGTTCCACAACAAACTTACCATAACTATTATCTTCGCTTAATTCCAATACTTCAATTCTTGGTTTTTCTATCTCTATCATTAATACTACCCTCCCTGACATTTGGTTAAAACGAGGTAAAATCATCTGACCTCGTTGCAGCAGTATGACAAAATTGCTACGCAATTTCTTCTATTGCTTAAAGAGTACGAGGGCGACTGATATAGTTATATACTATTTAGAATATAACTCAACTATTAAGTGTTCTTCTACTGGTAAATCTATATCTTCTCTTGTTGGTTCAGCTACTATCGTGCCCTTTAATTGTTCTAAATCAATATTTAACCATGATACAGTATTCCCATTATGATTTTCCACTAAAGACTTAAATTTATCAGAATTCCTACTCTTTTCCTTAACTTGAATAACATCTCCGACTGTTGTCAATAGAGAAGGTATATCTACTTTAGTTCCATTTAATGTAAAGTGTCCATGAACTACTAATTGTCTAGCCTCAGCTCTTGATGCTGCTAAGCCCATTCTATATACTACATTGTCTAATCTTAATTCAAGGAGTTTAAGTAGGTTCTCACCACTTATACCCTTCATTCTATCTGCCATTAAATAATATTTATACATTTGAGACTCTGAAATTCCGTAGAATCTACGAACTTTTTGTTTTTCTCTCAACTGTATACCATATTCTGTTACTTTCTTTCTTGATTGACCGTGTTGACCAGGAGCAAAGTTTCTCTTTGTTATCGCACATTTATCGGTATAACATCTATCTCCCTTTAGAAAAAGCTTTTGACCTTCTCTACGGCACAATCTACAAGATGGTCCTGTATATCTCATCTATATTTGCACCTCCTATTAAACTCTTCTACGTTTTGGTGGTCTACAACCATTATGAGGAATAGGAGTAACATCCTTAATCATATTTACCTCTAATCCAGTTGCTTGTAATGACCTAATTGCCGCTTCTCTTCCTGAACCAGGTCCCTTAACGTAAACTTCTACGCTTTTAAGTCCATGTTCCATTGCCTTCTTAGCTGCTTCTTCAGCTGCTTGTTGAGCTGCATAAGGAGTAGACTTTCTAGAACCTCTAAAACCTAATTGACCAGCACTTGCCCATGATAATACATTCCCCTGCATATCGGTTAATGTTACCATTGTGTTATTGAATGTTGATGAGATATGTGCTTGACCTCTCTCTATGTTTTTACGCTCTCTTCTTCTAACACGAGTCGCTTTTCCTTTTTTAGCTACCATTTAATTCCCTCCTTTGCCTACTTCTTCTTTGAAACTAGTCTTCTTGGACCTTTCCTAGTTCTTGCATTTGTCTTAGTTCTTTGTCCTCTTACTGGAAGACCTCTTCTATGTCTAATTCCTCTATAACAGTTAATCTCTCTTAATCTCTTTATATTTAAAGCAACATCTCTTCTCAAATCACCTTCTACATGATATGTGTCGATTACCGCTCTAAGGTTGGCTACTTCACTTTCCGTTAAATCTTTGACTCTGGTATCCTTGTTAACTCCAGCCTTTTCCAATATCTCATTAGCTCTTGGTCTACCTATCCCAAAGATATATGTTAAACCAATTTCTATCCTTTTGTCTCTTGGTAAGTCAATACCTGCTATTCTGGCCATTAAAGTCTACACCTCCTAATATATCTTAAACCTTCTATATCATTAACCTTGTTTTTGTTTATGCTTTGGATTTTCACAAATAACCATTACTCGTCCATGTCTTTTTATAATCTTGCACTTTTCACACATCTTTTTAACTGATGGTCTAACTTTCATTAATCATCCCTCCTATGCTACTTGTTTCGCCAGGTTATTCTGCCTTTAGTTAAATCGTAGGGCGATAGTTCAACTGTTACTTTATCCCCAGGAAGTATTCTAATATAATTCATTCGCAACTTTCCAGAGATATGGGCTAAAATCTCATGACCATTTTCGAGTCTAACTTTAAATATGGCATTAGGTAAAGCATCAACAACTTTGCCTTCCACTTCTATTACATCTTCTTTAGCCATTCGGTAATCGAACCTCCTGTTCTAACTGATTTAGATACTCTCTTTAAAGGGTTCTAAAAATTTGCTAATATCCGCATCATTGATCGTTAACGAATCCTCCAGTTTCTGTTTAAAGTCTGGTATTATAGTATTGTATATGATCAAATGTTTAACTTTCTTTTTTTTTGGATTATTGAGTTTTCTTAAGTCTCCATCAACAATATGAACATATTGGTCATCTATAATGTCTAAAACTAAGAAAACCCTTCCGTTATCCCTTCCAGCTCTGGACTTAACTACCTGTCCTATGGATAATTCTTTTGTTAAATCCATTATATCACCTCTTTGTGAATACTTGAGCTGTGTCTTCAAATTTTCTATCAATTACTTAATTCTTCAACAATTTGATTAAATATTTCATCTATTGGTTTAGTACCATCAATATTGAGTATTAACCCCTTTTGGTTATAATAATCAATCAAAGGCTTAGTTTGTTCAAGATATACCTTAATTCTTGTTGCAACAGTTTCTTCTACATCATCATCTCTCTGGAATAGAGATGTGCCATCATTGTCACATTTTCCCTCGACCTTTGGTGGATGAAATTTTATATGATAAGTTGCTCCACATTCCTTACAGATTCTTCTGCCTATTGCTCTCTCAATTAATACTTTGCTATCTGCTTCAATATTGACAACTCTATCTAATTTTATACCTTTTGATGTAAGCACAGAATCTAACGCTTCTGCCTGATATACTGTTCTAGGAAAGCCATCCAATAAAAAACCATTATCACAATCAGCTTTATTTAATCTATCCTCAACTAATGACACAACCAGTTCATCAGGAACAAGCAATCCCTTATCCATGTATTCTTTTGCCTTTTTGCCTAAATCAGTACCTTCTTTTATGTTAGCTCTAAAGATGTCTCCAGTTGAAATATGAGGAATATTATATTTTTTAACTATAGCTGATGCCTGAGTACCTTTCCCTGCTCCCGGAGGTCCTAATAGTACTAATCTCATAAAATCATCTCCTATAGTTTAATTTAAGAATCCCTTATAATGTCTCATCAACATTTGAGCTTCTATTTGTTTAACTGTTTCTATTGCAACACCAACAACGATTATGATGGCAGTTCCTCCAAAGTTAACCTGCATTCCAAATATTTTTGAAAGAACCAATGGTAATATTGTAAGTACTGCAAGTGCTAAACCACCTACGATAACTACTCTATTTACTACCTTAGTTAAATATTCTGATGTTGGTCTACCCGGTCTGATTCCCGGAATAAAGCCACCATTTTGTTGTAAATTCTTAGCATATTCAACTGTGTTAAATTGAATTGCTGTATAGAAATATGTGAAGAATATTATCAACAATATATTAAGGATTGAATAAATCCAAATACCAACTGTTCCATTAGGAGTTAGATATTTAACTATCCAATCTGAAACTCCACCCTTTGAGAACAATGCTATTGTTTGTGGTAGTGCTAATAACGATTGTGAGAAAATTACTGGCATTACACCAGCCATTAAAACCTTTACTGGTATATGTGTACTTTGTCCGCCATACATTTTTCTACCTACTACTCTTTTAGCATATTGTACTGGTATTCTTCTTTCTCCTTCATTAATAGCAATAACTGCGGCAATAATCACTAAAGCAACTATAGCAAATACTAGCATTTTAACTGCAAAAACAGCATCTGCTCTTACTATTCTAAACATTTGTATCACCTGTGCTGGCAATGCTGAAATAATACCAATAAAAATTATCAAGGAAATACCATTTCCAATACCTTTTTCAGTTATTATTTCTCCTAACCACATTAGGAATGCAGTTCCTGCTACCATAGTTAATATTACTATAGCTGTTTGTAATGCATTTGTTGTTTCTAGCGCTTGACTAAATAATCCAAATGTATATCCCATAGCTTGAATTAAAGCCAAAACAATGGCAGCATATCTTGTATATTGAGTGATTTTCTTTCTTCCTTCTTCGCCTTGCTTAGCTAATTCTTCTAATTTCGGAATAGCTATTGTCAAAAGTTGTATTACTATTGATGCTGTAATATACGGATATATACTAGTAACAAAAATACTAAACTTACTAAAGTTTCCACCTGCCATTAAATCAAGAAACTGAAGAAGTCCACCTTGACTTCCTTCAAACATAGCTTTAACTACAGCTTTATTCATATATGGGACTGGTATAGCTGAACCAAGTCTAAACACCAATAACATCAAAAGTGTAAATATAATTTTCTTTCTAAGCTCTGGAATTCTCCAAGCATTTCTCAAGGTCGAAAGCATATTATATCACCTCAACCTTTCCCCCTGCAGCTTCAATTTTCTCAGCAGCAGTTTTACTAAATTTTTGTGCTTGAACTGTTAGCTTAACTGTCAATTCTCCATCACCCAAAACTTTGATACCATCTTTAGCCTTACTTTTTTTGACGATACCTTCACCGAATAAAAGTTCCGGAGTTACTACTGTGTTGTTTTCGAATCTATTTAACTCTTCTATATTAACTATTGCGTACTCTTTTGCAAATATATTTGTGAAGCCACGCTTTGGCATTCTTCTGAATAATGGCATTTGACCACCTTCAAATCCAGGTCTAACTCCTCCGCCAGATCTTGCATTTTGACCCTTATGGCCTTTACCAGAAGTTTTACCTAAACCAGATCCAATACCTCTACCTAATCTCTTTTTAGGTTTAACGCCTCCACCAGCATTTGGTCTTAAATCATGTAATTTCATTGGTACACCTCCCTTGCTTAGTCTATAACATCAACCATGTAGTCTACTTGATGTATCATACCTCTTATTTGAGGGGTATCATTCTTTTCCACTACTTGACCGATCTTTCTTAATCCAAGTGCTTGGATTGTTTTTCTATGGCTTTCAGGTTTTCCTATCAAACTTCTAACCAATTTGATTTTGATCTTAGTCATTTCAAATCCCCCCTAACCTAATATTTCTTCCACTGATAATCCTCTTAATTTAGCTACATCTTCTGCTTTCTTCAATCCTTTAAGGCCTTCTATTGTAGCATTAACAACATTTCTAGGATTCTTTGAACCTAAGGATTTTGTTCTGATATCCCTGATTCCTACAAGTTCGCATACAGCACGAACTGCTCCACCAGCTATAACTCCAGTACCTTCTTGTGATGGTTTTAGTAGTACTCTACCTGCACCATATATCCCAGTAATTTCATGAGGTACTGTTGTTCCAACAAGAGGAACTTCTATAACATGTTTCTTAGCATCTTGAATTGCTTTCCTTATAGCTTCTGGTACTTCCAATGCCTTTGCCATACCAACTCCAACATGGCCATTACCGTCGCCTACTACCACAAGAGCACTGAATCTAAAGTTTCTACCGCCCTTTACAACTTTAGTAACACGGTTTATACTTACAACTCTTTCCTGTAGATCTAATTCGCTTGCATCTATATATGAACGTTCCATTGATTCCCCTCCTTCTATTAGAATTTAAGTCCTGCTTCTCTTGCACTATCAGCTAGTTCTTTAATTCTTCCATGGAATATATATCCACCTCTGTCAAATACCACTTCTTCAATACCTTTTTCCAAAGCTCTTTTCGCAACTAATTCACCTACGAATTTTGAAGCTTCTTTATTTTTAGTAGAAGTAAGGTTTGCGGATTTATCTAAAGTAGAAGCTGATACTAAAGTATGACCTGCAACATCATCTATAATCTGAGCATATATATGGTGTCCACTTCTATAAACACATAATCTTGGTCTATCAGAGGTACCAGATATTTTTTTCCTTACTCTTTCATGTCTTGCTTTTCTGTTTAAATTCTTATCAATCTTTTTTAGCACGCTTTATTCACTCCCTTCTACTTACCGGTCTTTCCAACCTTACGTCTGATAACTTCATCAGTGTATTTGATACCTTTACCCTTATAAGGTTCTGGTCTTCTCCAATCTCTAATCTTTGAAGCATAGCTTCCAACTAATTGTTTATCTGTACCTTTAACAACAATTTTATTTGGAGCCGGTACTTCAACTTCAATTCCATTAGGATCTTCCATTTCTACTGGGTGAGAATATCCAACTGTTAGAACTAATTTCTTACCTTGTTTAGCCGCTCTGTAACCAGTACCAACAATATCTAAAGCTTTAGAATATCCTTCAGTAACACCAACAATCATATTGTTAATCAAGGTTCTTGATAAACCATGTAAAGATTTGTGTTTTTTATTTTCAGTTGGTCTAGCAACTGTTAGCACGCCATCTTCTATTTTAATTTCCATATCTGGATCAATTTGTTGTGACAATTGACCTTTTGGTCCTTTTACTTCAACTAAATTTTTATTGCTTATTTTTATTTCAACTCCACTAGGGATATTAATTGGTTTCAATCCTATTCTTGACATGTGTGCACCTCCTGTTCCTTGAATCTAGTTATTTATTACCAAACATAGCATAGAACTTCTCCGCCTACTTTTTCTCTTCTTGCAACTTTATCAGTCATTATGCCCTTTGATGTTGAAAGAATAACTATTCCAAGACCACCTAGTACTCTTGGTATTTCATCACTCTTCACATATACTCTTAGACCAGGTTTAGAAATTCTCTTTATACCACTTATGACTTTTTCATTCTTGTTTCCATATTTTAAATCAACTCTTATTATACCTTGTTTAGCATCATCTATAACATCAAATCCTTTAATGAAACCCTCATTTAATAAAATTTGAGCTAATTCTTTTTTTATATTAGAAGCAGGAATATCAACAGAATCATGTTTAGCATTACTTGCATTTCTTATTCTGGTTAACATATCCGCAATTGGGTCAGTCATCATAATTTAGCTACCTCCTTTCAAACTTAATACTACCAACTTGCCTTTTTAACTCCAGGAATTTGACCCTTATATGCTAATTCTCTAAAACAAATACGGCAAATTCCATATTTTCTTAAAACAGCATGTGGCCTTCCGCATCTATTGCATCTAGTGTATGCTCTGGTGCTAAACTTAGGTTGTCTTTGTTGTTTAGCAATCATTGATTTCTTTGCCAAGACTTTTTCCCTCCTTCTTTACTTTTTAAAGGGCATTCCCATTTTCTCTAAGAATACTCTAGCCTCTTCATCAGTTTTAGCAGTCGTTACTATAACGATGTCTAACCCTCTGATACTTTCTACCTTGTCATACTCAATCTCTGGGAAAATTAGTTGTTCTTTGATACCTATTGCATAGTTTCCTCTACCATCAAATGAAGTATCACTTACACCTCTAAAGTCTCTTACTCTAGGTAATGCTATATTCATAAATTTATCTAAAAAGTCGTACATTTTTTGTCCTCTAAGAGTGACCTTTGTACCAATCTTCATACCTTCACGCAATTTGAAATTTGCTATGGATTTTTTAGCTCTTGTGATAATTGGTCTTTGACCTACGATTAATTCCAACTCCTTAACTGCTGATTCTAAGGTTTTAGGATTATCCCTAGCTTCGCCAATTCCCATGTTAATAACTACCTTTTCAAGCTTTGGTACTTCCATAATATTTCCATATTGAAATCTTTCCATTAATTCACTAACTACTTCATTAGTGTATTTTTCTTTTAATCTGGAAGCCATTCTATTACCTCCTCTCTACTTAACTATTTATCTAGAACTTCTCCACATTGTCTGCATACTCTAACTTTTTTACCGTCAGCTGTAATTTTGTGACCAACTCTTACACCTTTTTTATCTTTTTCACAGTATAGCATAACTTTAGATGCATTTATTGGTCCTTCATACTTAAGGATTCCACCTGGTTGAGTAGGTCCTCCAGCTTTCTTATGCTTTGTTATCATATTCACGCCTTCAACAATAACTCTATTTTCAGTTGGCATAGCTTTTAGTACTTTGCCTGTCTTTCCTTTGTCTTTTCCAGATATAATTACTACTTTATCTCCACTTTTAACGTGCATACTCTACACCTCCTCCTATAATACTTCAGGTGCTAAGGATATTATTTTCATAAAGTTTCCTCTTCTTAATTCCCTGGTTACAGGTCCAAATATACGTGTCCCAACTGGATTCCTGTCATCTTTTATTATAACCGCTGCATTATCATCAAATTTAATATAAGATCCGTCATCTCTTCTTATACCATATTTAGATCTTACTATAACTGCTTTAACTACATCACCTTTTTTAACAACCCCACCAGGTGTTGCACTCTTGACTGTACAAATTGCTATATCGCCAACATTAGCATACTTTCTATTAGTTCCACCTAGTATTCTGATAACTAATACTTCTTTTGCTCCTGAATTATCAGCTACTCTCATACGGGTTTCAGTTTGAATCATTAGAATACCTCCCTTCGAGTTAAAAGGTCTATTTTGCCTTTTCTATAATACTTGATACTCTCCATCTTTTATCCTTACTTAATGGTCTAGTCTCCATAATTTCTACCTTATCACCAATTCCACATTCATTGTTTTCATCATGTGCTTTGAATTTAGTAGTTCTCTTCAATTGTTTCTTATATAAAGGATGAGTTACGAATGTTTCTATCGCAACAACAACAGTTTTATCCATTTTATCGCTAACTACAGTACCTATCTGAACTTTACGATTTCCTCTTTCCATTGAGATTAAACCTCCTTTCCTATACCTAGTTCGCGTTCCCTAACAATTGTTTTAACACGAGCTATATCTTTTCTAACTGTATTTATTCTTAAGGGGTTATCTAATTGACCTGTAGCCAATTGAAATCTCAAGTTGAATAATTCTGATTTTAATTCCTGTAATTGTGTATCTAATTCTTTATCTGACATTTGGCGAATTTCTTTAGCTTTCATTAGCTTCACCACCCTTATCTTGTGCATCATCACGTGTAACGAATTTAGTCTTTATGGATAATTTATGAGCTGCTAATCTCATAGCCTCTCTAGCATCTTCCTCTGCTACTCCACCCATTTCAAATAATATTCTACCAGGCTTAACAACCGCTACCCAGTATTCTGGTGAACCTTTACCAGAACCCATACGTGTTTCAGCAGGCTTTTCAGTGATTGGTTTGTCTGGGAAAATCTTTATCCAAACATTTCCGCCTCTCTTTACGTATCTTGTCATAGCACGTCTTGCTGCCTCTATTTGATTGGAAGTAATCCAAGCTGGTTCCAATGCTTGCAACCCAAATTCTCCATAAGTAATTGTATTACCACGAAGTGATTTACCCTTCATTCTTCCTCTATGAACTCTACGATATTTTACTCTTTTAGGCATTAACATTTTATCTTCCTCCTTCCTACAGCACTAACTAATTTTCTTTTGAAACTTCCTCTTCTACTTTTGCAACCTTCTTAGTAGGAAGAATTTCCCCTTTATAAAGCCATACCTTGACTCCTATTTTACCATAAGTAGTATTGGCTTCAGCAAAACCATAATCAATATCTGCTCTCAAAGTTTGTAGTGGAATAGTTCCTTCACTATAACCTTCTGTTCTCGCCATGTCCGCACCGCCAAGTCTTCCAGAAACTGAAGTTTTAATTCCCTTGGCTCCTGATCTCATAGTTCTTTGAATAGCTTGTTTCATAGCTCTTCTAAATGTAACTCTTCTTTCAAGTTGTGCAGCGATATTTTCCGCTACTAATTGAGCATCTAGTTCAGGTACTTTTACTTCTTCTACATTAACAACAACGCCCTTTTTAGTCATCTTTTCAAGTGCCAATCTTAGTTCTTCAACACCTGAACCACCTCTACCAATTACCATACCTGGCTTTGCAGTATAAACACTAACTTTTATTTTATTTGCAGCTCTTTCGATTTCTATTTTAGAAATTCCAGAGATAAACAATTTTTCTTTAATATACTCACGAATTTTATGGTCTTCAATTAATAATTCACCAAATGTTTTTTTATCAGCGTACCATTTTGAATCCCAGTCTTTAATAATACCGACCCTTAGACCGTGTGGGTTAACTTTTTGACCCATTAACTATCCCTCCTTCTACTCGCGTTCTTCAACTACTACTCCTATATGACTGCTTCTTTTTACTATTGGATATGCCATACCCTTAGCCTTAGGTCTAAATCTTTTCATACGAGGACCATCATTAGCATAAGCTTCTGAAACATATAAGTCGTCTCTATCTAAACCCAAGTTATTTTCAGCATTTGCAATTGCAGAGTTAAGCACCTTTTCAAGATATCTAGCACCTCTTTTTGGTGTAAACTTCAAGATTGAAAGAGCTTCGTCCACTTGTTTGCCTCTAATTTCATTACATATGAAGTTAACCTTTAAAGGTGAAATCCTCACATATTTAGCTATAGCTCTAGCTTCCACTATATTTCCCTCCTTCTCTTTCTATCTAACACCAGATGACTTCTCACTCTTGTCAATATGACTTCTAAATGTTCTAGTTGGAACAAATTCACCTAGCTTGTGTCCTACCATATCTTCTGTTATATATACTGGAACATGCTTCCTACCGTCGTGAACAGCTATCGTATGCGAAACCATTTCTGGAAATATAGTTGAACGACGTGACCATGTTTTTATTACTTTTTTATCATTCGCTTTATTTAATTCTTCTACTTTTTTAAGAAGATGAGCATCGCAGAAGGGTCCTTTTTTAAGAGATCTACCCATTAATCTTCCTCCTTTCAGAAAGTTTAACTATTTATTTCTTCTTCTTACTATATATTTATCTGATTTTTTCTTCTTATCTCTAGTCTTTAATCCCATTGCAGGTTTACCCCAAGGAGTCAATGGTGCAGGCATACCTATAGGTGCTCTACCTTCCCCACCACCATGTGGATGGTCTACTGGATTCATTGCACTACCTCTTACAGTAGGTCTAACTCCCATATGTCTTGTTTTCCCAGCCTTACCTATTGTAATTAATTCATGATCTAAGTTTCCAACTTGACCAATTGTTGCACGGCAATCTACACTTACTAATCTAAATTCACCTGATGGTAATCTTAGTTGAGCATATTTCCCTTCTTTAGCCATCAACTGAGCCTCTGTACCGGCACTTCTAACAAGTTGTGCACCTTTACCAGGTTTTAATTCAACATTGTGTACTGTAGTACCTACAGGTATATCCTTTAATTGTTTAGAATTGCCAACTTTAATATCCGCTTGCTCACCAGATAATATCTCGTCTCCAACTCTCAATCCATTAGGTGCCAATATATATCTTTTCTCACCATCTACATAGTTAATCAAAGCAATATTAGCAGTTCTATTTGGGTCATATTCAATAGATGCAACACGACCTGGAATACCTTCTTTATCTCTTTTAAAATCAATTATTCTATATTTTCTCTTAGCTCCACCGCCTCTATGACGTATAGTAATTCTGCCTTGAGAGTTCCTTCCACCACTTTTATTTAAACTAATTAATAGTGACTTTTCAGGTTCTTTCTTAGTTATTTCTTCAAAAGTAGAAACAGTCATTCCTCTTAGCCCAGGGGAGGTAGGTTTATATTTTCTAATTGCCATTATATTTCCCTCCTTCTAAAAAACTTTTTATTCCATTCCCTCGAAGAATTCGATCTTCTTAGAATCATCTGTTAACTTAACAATGGCTTTTTTCCAGCTAGGTCTTCTTCCGCTATTCATACCTTGTCTCTTGATTTTTCCAAGTATATTCATAGTATTTACTTTTTCAACCTTTACATCGAATATAGTTTCAATAGCCTTTTTAACCTCAGACTTGTTTGCCTTTTTGTCAACAGCAAAAGTGTATTTGTTTTCCGCCATATCCTCCATACTCTTTTCAGTAATTATCGGTTTAACGATAATATCTTGTGGACTACGCATTATGCATACACCTCCTCCACTTTTTTAACTGCAGCCTTGGTAATAATAAATGAATTGTATTTTAATATATCATAAACATTTATTGTATTTACAAGTGCAGTTGCTACGTTCGGTATATTGTTAGCTGATCTAATTATATTTTCATTCTTTGTGTCCATTACAATAAGAGCTTTCTTATCAGCATTTAATTTATTTAATAAATTAGCCATATCTTTAGTCTTTGGAGCATCAAATTTGATTTCATCAACTACAATTATTTCATTGTTTTGAACCTTTGAAGTTAAAACAGATTTTAAAGCAAGTCTTCTGACTTTCTTTGGAACATGATAGCTGTAATCTCTTGGCTTTGGCGCAAATACAACTCCGCCGCCTTTCCATTGAGGTGATCTTATACTACCTTGACGAGCTCTACCAGTACCTTTTTGTCTCCAAGGCTTTCTTCCGCCGCCTCTCACTTCAGCTCTAGTCTTAGCTGATTGTGTTCCTTGTCTTTTATTTGCAAGTTGGTTTTTAACAACCTCCCAAACTACATGTTGGTTGATTTCAACACCAAATATTTCTTCACTTAATTCAATTTCTTCAACTTGTTCTCCTAACATGTTGTATACATTTACTTTAGGCATTTTGCATCCTCCTTTCCTGCGTAAGTTTTACTTCTTTACTGTAGCCTTTATAGTTATAAGTCCCTTCTTAGGTCCTGGAATTGCACCTTTTATAAGAATTAGATTCTTATCTGCATCCACTCTTACAACTTCAAGGTTTTGAATAGTAACTTTTTCATTACCCATTCTACCCATCATTCTATGACCTTTGAATACTCTTCCTGGATAAGTACCTGCTGCCATTCCTCCTGGCATTCTATGGAACTTTGAACCGTGAGTTTCTCTACCTCTACCAAAACCATGTCTCTTTACAACGCCTTGTGTTCCTTTACCTTTTGAAATACCAGTTACATCAACCATATCTCCAGCTGCAAATATATCAGCTTTAATTTCTTGACCTATCTGAAATTCATCAGCGTTTTCAACTCTAACTTCTCTTAAAAATTTCTTATATCCTAAACTAGCCTTGTCAAAATGACCCTTTGATGGCTTATTTAACTTTCTAGCTTCTATGTCGGCAAATCCTACCTGAATTGCATTGTAACCATCTTTTTCAACAGTCTTCTTTAGAACAACTACCAATGGACCTGCTTCAACAACAGTAACAGGAACTACGCTACCATCTTCTTTGAAGATTTGAGTCATTCCTATTTTTTTACCTAGTATACTCTTCATGTTGCACCTCCTATTATTTTACAGCGGATTACCTAAGTAATCATATAAAGTATAGTACCTATAACTTTATAACTTTATTTCAATATCTACACCTGCTGGTAAATTCAATTTCATAAGTGAATCTACAGTCTTTTGATTAGGGTTAAGGATATCAATTAGTCTCTTATGAGTTCTTTGTTCAAATTGCTCTCTAGAATCCTTATATTTATGGACTGCTCTTAATATTGTAACTACTTCCTTTTCTGTTGGAAGAGGTACTGGACCTGAAACACTAGCACCTGTTCTCTTTGCAGTTTCAACAATTCTTTGAGCTGATGAATCTAATAATTCATGATCATAAGCCTTTAACCTAATTCTTATTTTTTGTTTGTTTGACATTTAATTCCCTCCTTCTATCGCATGTTCTAATACTACATGCGACTTAAGATGCCGATACACCCTTCCGGGTGTGTTCTATTTTTTTAAAAATTTCAGCAATCTTAGTCGCCCGATTTAAAACCGGACATTCTCAGCAAAAATTCCCTGCATAAAGCAGCCACCTTTTGCATCATCGCAATGTCGTCCTCGTTGAAAAATGCAAGTTTTTATGCTCACAATCCAACATATTTTTAAACACTTATCTATTTTACAACAATATGAACTAAAACTCAAGCTTTTTTTATCAAAAACCAAGTTTTTTACATGATTATGAGGCGACCAAAGGCCGCCCCTAAATATCAATTATTATTCAATAACCTTAGTTACAACTCCTGAACCTACAGTTCTTCCACCTTC
>DAIUFH010000037.1:0-20952 GCA_036844705.1 Tissierella sp. | reverse complement strand
ATATTAATCCAGTTGGAGTTAAACAATAGAATTGTAAAATTTAAAATAGAGAATAGTACATAAATATAAACAAAAATGAAACTTAGAAAAAGGATGTTAAAAAGTCTTGATTTATTATAAAATAGTAATAACAGAAAATTAATTCAATCTTCAGAAGATAAAAAATATATAGTGAGGAGGAAAACGTTATGAAAACTATATGTATTGTCGGTACCTTTGATACAAAAGGTGAGGAAATATACTACATCAAAGAAATCTTGGAAAATCTCGATTTAAATACCTATATTGTTAATATAGGCGTATTTGAATCAAAGTACAAAGCTGATTTTACTAATAGAGAATTGCTTGAAACCATTGGGGAAAGTATTGTCGAAATCATAGCAACTAATGATAGGGCACATGCCACCGAGACTCTTGCAAAAGCCATAGGAGTAGCATTACCAAAATTGTACGAAGACGGGAAATTTGATGGCGTTATTGCACTAGGTGGATCAGGCGGAACATCTATTGCAACTGCTGGTATGAGACAATTACCTGTTGGAGTTCCAAAGATTATGATCTCTACTATGGCATCAGGCCAGGTATCACATTATGTTGGAACAAACGATATAATAATGGTTCCATCAATCGTAGATGTAGCAGGAATTAATAAAATTTCAAGACAGATATTCAATAATGCAGCTCATGCAATAGCTGGAATGGTGAAATTTGAATACAATATCGAAGTAGATGATAAGCCATTAATTGCGGCAAGTATGTTTGGCCTAACTACCCCTGCTGTAAATGCAGCAATGAAATATCTTGAGGATAGAGGTTATGAAGTTTTAGTATTCCATGCAACTGGTACTGGCGGCAAAACTATGGAAAGTTTAGTTGAACAAAGCTATTTTAAAGGGGTATTGGATTTAACTACTACAGAATGGTGTGATGAATTATTTGATGGAGTCCTACATGCTGGCCCTCATAGATTGGAGGCTGCTGGATTGAATGGAATTCCACAGGTAGTATCCCTTGGTGCAATGGATATGGTAAACTTTGGACCTTTTGATACTATACCAGAAAAATATAAAGGAAGAAACTTCTATAAACACAATCCATCTGTAACATTAATGAGAACTAGTGTTGAGGAAAATAAACTATTAGGTGAAAAGATAGCTGAAAAATTAAATCTAGCTAAAAAAGATACCGTTTTAATGATACCTAAAAAGGGTCTTTCTGGAATTGATATGGAAGGTAAGCCTTTCTATGGACCTGAAGAAAATAAAATGTTATTCAAGACATTAAGAGAAAATATAAATAATAGTGTGATTAAGATTGTAGAAATGGATACAGATATAAACGATAAAGAATTTGCAGAAAGAGCTGCTCAAGAACTAATTGCTATGATAGAAAATAAATGAGGAGGAGAAAAATGGATAGGCAAAGTATATTGAAAGGTTTTAGAGAAAGGATAAATAGCGGAGAAATACTACTAGGGGTTGGAGCAGGAACTGGAATTACAGCTAAAAGCAGCGAAGCAGGCGGATGCGACATGCTAATAATATACAACTCTGGTAGATACAGAATGGCAGGAAGAGGTTCATTAGCTGGGCTTTTAGCATATGGTGATGCTAACGCAATTGTAGTAGAAATGGGTTCTGAGGTTCTTCCTGTAGTTAAAAACACACCAGTTCTTGCAGGTGTAAATGGTACTGACCCATTTAGAGTTATGGATGTATTTTTAAAGGAGCTTAAGGCACAAGGCTTTGCCGGAGTTCAAAACTTTCCTACTGTGGGATTAATTGATGGTGTATTTAGACAAAATCTTGAGGAAACCGGAATGGGATATGATTTAGAAGTTGAAATGATTAGAAAAGCTCATGAATTAGATATGCTTACAACTCCATATGTATTTGATACAGAACAAGCTAAAAAGATGGCTGAAGCAGGAGCTGATGTAATTGTTGCTCACATGGGGCTTACTACTAAAGGTAGCATTGGAGCACAAACTGCCTTAACATTAGATGAAAGTGTTAAAAGGGTTCAAGAAATTGCAGATGCTGTAAGATCAGTAAATCCTGATGTAATGGTAATCTGCCATGGTGGCCCAATTGCAGAGCCTGAGGATGCTGAATATGTGATTAAAAATACAACAGGTGTAGATGGTTTCTTCGGTGCCTCTAGTATCGAGAGATTTGCCGCTGAAAGAGGAATAAAAGAACAAACTACTAAATTTAAAGCGATTAAGAAGTAGCTTTATAAGTTTATAGGCATTAGAATATGATGAATAATCTTCTTTGTAACATGGGTGAAAAATATACAAAGAAGAGTATTTTGTATGAATAGGTAGGGTAATTATCAGTTCAGATAATTAATTATATTTTCTACTCCATTCCTACTTAGTCTTAGTCAAGTAGGTGTAATTAGAGTGATATTAATGTAATGTAAGAGGGAGATAATATATAATTAAATTGGAAAAGTTAAACTATTTTTACATATGAGTTATTTCATCTTGATTATGAACACCAGTTCTGATATTATTTAATTAATAGCAATAGCAAAATTGCTTCATATTATGTTATCATACTATATAAGATAGAAAGGAAGATATATATGACAAGAAATATGCTCATTCAACCTTTCCTTAAATGGGCTGGAGGAAAAAGACAATTGCTTAAGGAAATAGAAAAATATATTCCTTCAAAAATTAGTACCTATTATGAACCTTTCTTAGGTGGGGGTGCTGTATTATTAAGCATACAACCTAAAAAAGCAATTGTTAATGATAGTAATCAGGAATTAATAAATGTTTACAAAGTAATTCGTGATAATGTAGATGAATTAATTGAAGACCTTAAAAAACATAAAAATACTGCTGAGTACTTCTATTATTTAAGGAAGAAAGATAGGACTTCAGAGTATAATCATTTATCAAATATAGAACGTGCAAGTAGACTTATTTATCTAAATAAAACTTGTTATAATGGATTATTTAGAGTAAACAGTCAAGGTGAATTTAACACTCCCTATGGTAATTATAAAAATCCAAACATTGTAAATGAACATGTCTTAAGACCTGTCAGTAATTATCTTAATAAATATGATATTAAATTCCTAGAAGGTGACTTTGAAAATTCGATGAAAAATATCAGAAAAGGTTCATTTGTATATTTTGACCCACCATATATGCCAATAAGTGATAGTTCTTCCTTTACAGGATATACTTTAGATGGTTTCACAATAGATGATCAAATTCGATTAAAAAACTTATGTGATAAACTTGATGAAAGGGGAATAAAATTTCTTCTATCTAACTCTACCTCACCTATAATTTTGGATTTATATAAGGATTATAAGATTGAATTTGTTAATGCTAAAAGATCTATAAATTCAATAGGAGAAAATCGAGGAGAAATAAAAGAAGTTTTAATAATGAATTATGGATACTAAGAATGATAAAGCATGGGCTAAAATTTTTGAAAAATATAATATAGCCGAAGAAGTAGACAAAAATAAGTTCTTTGAAATTTCTGCTAATCAGATTAAGGAATTTAGGGAACCACGCCTAATGACTAAATTTGATCAAAAAAATAATCTTCCTAAATTATTTTTAAAAGATAATCTCTCTATCCTACCTATTACTAGAGGAAGCTACATAATTGGAAAATTTAGGACTTATGAAGAAATTACATATTCTAAAGTTGAAACCATTCCATTTTCTATTCCTTCATTTATAGAAAGCATAGACCCTAATAATATTTATTCAGAAGCAACCGCTATAAATACAGCCTACGCAGGTGGAATTATTAATTATATTCTTGGAGAAAAATCATTACAAACTATTTCTGGAAGAATGGGAACAGGAGCTTTTAATTTTAATATAGATAGTGATAAAGGTACATTTAATATAGATGTAATTAATAGTCAATGCGAAATTGACGCTGGGTTTGAAAGTCATAGTAAATTAATTTTATTAGAGGCAAAAAATTTTGAGATTGATAGTTTTAATATTAGGCAAATATATTATCCATATAGATTGTGGAGGAATAAAGTAAAGAAAGAAGTTATACCTGCATTCTTTACATATAGTAATGATATTTTTAGCTTCTTTATTTATAGATTTAAAGATAAAACAAAATACAATTCATTAGAGCTATTAGAACAGAAGAATTTTGCTTTTGAAGAAGAACCAATTTCCATGGAAGAAATTTATTTTATACTTAATAATACTTCTATTGTTAAAGAACCAACTACAGTGCCATTTCCTCAAGCTAACAATTTCAATAGAACTATAGATTTATTGGGTCTATTAATGGAAAACAATCTGACTAAAGATGAAATTGCATCTTACTACAACTTTGAAAAAAGACAAGCTGATTATTATTCTAATGCAGCTATATACTTGGGCTTAGTTCAAAAACGAACTAAAAACAAAGATGTAATTTGTGAATTAACACCTTTAGGTAGACAAGTCATGAGAAAAAAACATCGTGAAAAAAAACTTGAAATTGTAAGGCTAATATTAAGTCATCAGGTTTTTAATAGGGCATTAAGAAAGTATTACGGAGAATCATCTCAAGTAACTATTGAAGATGTAATTGAAATTATGAACACAAGCTATATTCATAATGTAGAAAGGGGATCATCCACGGTTAAAAGAAGAGCATCAACCGTTTTAAGGTGGATTGAATGGATTCTAGAACTAGCTACAAATTAATTTATCTATAGCTTAGTTATTTGTAATAAAGGAGATTAAGAGACTTATGAAGCTATTTAAAAAATTATCTAAAGGTGAAGATATATATAATGTATCGGTTGATATAACTAATCTTGGTATGCCATTAAGCAACATCTCTAGAGAATTAAATACTTCTGAAAATATTATAAGTAATAATTTAGATCTATGTATGGAGACTGAAGCACATTATAAGTTATTTAATTCTTCAACAATTGATGAATGGAAACCTAAAGATTTTAAAATGGAAACAACTACTGTATGGAACTTTAAAGATAGAGGCAATTGGGCTACCCATAATGGTAAATATAGAGGAAATTGGTCCCCTTATATACCAAGAAACCTTATACTTAGATACTCTAAAGAAGGGGATATAGTATTAGATCCCTTCCTTGGGAGTGGTACTACATTGATAGAAACTAAATTATTGAAAAGAAAGGGAATTGGAGTTGATATAAATCCTAAAGCTATCGACATTTCTAAAGAAAATTTGAGATTCAATAAAAATATTGAATATGAACCTACAATTTATAATTTAGATTCTAGACATTTAAATATAATAGAAGATAAAAGTATAGACCTTATCTGTGCTCATCCTCCATATGCTAACATTATTAAATATAGTAAAGATATTATAGGAGATTTATCTTTACTTGATATAGATGACTTTTTAGCTGAAATACTAATAGTTGCTAAGGAATTATTTCGTATCCTAAAAAGGAACAAGTATTGTGCAGTACTAATAGGAGATACCAGAATAAAAAAACATATGGTACCATTAGGATTTTATGTTATGCAGCAATTTCTAAAGGCAGGATTTGTACTTAAGGAAAATATAATAAAAGAGCAGCATAATTGCCAAGCTACAGGATTTTGGTATAAGAAAAGTATTGATTATAATTTTTTACTTATAGCACATGAGTATTTATTTGTGTTTAGGAAGCCTTAATTATGAGAACTATTCTGTACTAAGCGTACAAGCTAGTAAAATTTAAAAATCAATAACGTTCCTTTGAGCTAATTATCTCCCCTATTTCCGATATCTTGGTAATTATTTAGTTATTAATTTTCTACTCCACTCCTACTTAGTCTTAGTCAAGTAGGTGTAATTAGAGTGATATTAATGTAATGTAGAAGGGAAGTTAATTAACAACCTTCAACTTTGATTCTCTTATAATTCTCTCTGGTATAGGGTGATCCATTCTCCAAACAATTTGAATAGGATTACTGCCTTTATGAGATACATATTTAGCATTCCCTAGGAAAATAAATGGTGTTGATTTTCCATATTTCTTATTTGATTCTCTAACAAAAAATAATACATTATGATCATTACTCCTATCATTAATATATCTTTGTCCAGTTGGAGTTTCAACACTTGTTCTACTTTGTGACTCCCAATTAAACAACTCACTATTAATAGCATAATCGTTGTACATTGTTGATGGTAAATAATCTTCTTCATTCTTATTAATTGTTATAAAAAACAAATCAGTATGTTTGTCCTTTACATATACAACCCCCTGTTGCATAGGAAATATGTTAGACTCATTAGTTTTTCTAAAAGCCACCATTACCTGCTGGATACTATAAGAAGCGTAAATATCTAATGGTATATCACTATCTTCATAAGGAATTTCTATTACCTTTAACTTGCTTAAATTATATTCTATAATTTCTAAGAGTTCCTGAACTATACCTCTATTCTGTTCTTTTAAAGTTCTAAGTGAATCCTCATAGCTTTCTTCTGGTTCCTTACCCCATAGTGTATAATGGATCATTCCAAACATTATCTTCTCAGGCTTATTTA
This sequence comes from Tissierella sp., assembly GCA_036844705.1. GTDB lineage: Bacteria > Bacillota > Clostridia > Tissierellales > Tissierellaceae > DAIUFH01. The sequence goes on along the minus strand of DAIUFH010000037.1, from coordinate 14,428 downwards.
GGTTATTTAAATTCATATCTGAAATTAATATACTCTTTGCAAATAGAAGTAATCTCTTTGAATCTATACTTGAAAACCTACGCAAAGAATTCTTTAACTCACTGACATGATTAACACTATATTCCCGAATAATACCAACCTCTGCTAAAAGCTCATAGAATTTATATTTAGAATAGAACTGTTCCTTGTTAAGTCCATAATTATCTAAGAAATTTTTTAAATTTAGCTCACTATTAAAAACATTTTTATAATTAACAATCATGTTCTTTAGGTTAGTTCTATTTATTATTGCTGACTGAATATTATTTAAAATATACTTTTGAGCTACTTTTTCTAGCTTAATATGACATCCTGCTGGCATATTAGGAAATTCATCAGTTATTTCTTCATCTATTCTTCTATTGGTTTTTCCGATAAGTGCCCTAAGCTTAAAGCTAAAATCATAATTTTTATGTGCCTGTCCTATAAAATCAAGAACTGTTAAGACATCCTTACCTTCGGATAACCTTAATCCTCTTCCTAATTGTTGAATAAATACCGTTAGAGATTCTGTAGGCCTTAGAAACAATACTACATCTATATCTGGAATATCTACTCCTTCATTAAATAGATCAACAGTAAAAATACAATTTATTTCACCTTTTTGTAATCTAGATTTTGCTAGTTTCCTTTCCTCCTCGCTAGACTCTGAATGCAGTGCAACTGATTTTATCCCGACTTTATTAAATGAATTTGCCATATAGTTAGCATGCTTTATGCTTACGCAAAAACCAATAGCTTTAAATGTAACCATGTCCTTTAGGTATCTATCCATTGCATCTAATATAACCTGTACACGTTGCTTTGATTTAGTATACACATTCTCCAATTCACTAACTTCATATCCACCCCTAGTCCAATGTAAATGTCTTAGATCCACTGGGTCAGTCACACCAAAGTAGTTAAATGGACTCAATAATTTTCTATCTATTGCATCTCCGAGCCTTATTTCGGAAGCTATCCTATTATTAAAGTATTCTAATATATTTTCCCCATCCATTCTTTCAGGTGTTGCCGTAAGCCCTAGTAATATTTCAGGCTCATAATACTTTAATAACCTTAAGTATGAAGAAGCTACACTATGATGCGATTCATCTATAACAATATAATCAAAATAATCCTTAGAAAATTTATTATAATTATCATTAGAATTTAGGGTTTGAATTGATGCAAACACATGATTAAAAACTTCGGGCTTCTCTCTATCAACCCAAAGCTCACCAAAATTCTGATCTTTAAGAATATTCCTAAATGTCTCTATACTCTGCTGTAATATTTCCTTCCTATGTGCAAGAAATAATAATTTTTTATCTTCATTTTTAATCTGACTCTTATAGTCAAAGGCTGCTATCATCGTCTTCCCAGTACCTGTTGCAGCTACTACTAAATTTTTATATGAGCCATAGACCTCTCTTTCCACCCTTAGATCCTCTAAAATCTCTTTTTGATGTGAATAAGGTCTTAAATCAAAGAAAACATACTGGTTATATTCCCTCTCTTTACGACTTAGAGCTTCTTTTAGTTCTTTATTATCCACTTCATTGGTAGATATAAAGGTTCTAAATTCATCATCATTCCAATAGGTCTCAAATGTCTTAATAATACTGTCCACGACATCTTTTGAAGTGTATTCTGATACCTTTAGATTCCACTCAAGTCCCTTTGATAATGCTGGGTTTGAAATATTTGAAGAGCCTATATATGCTGTACTAAAACCAGTCTCTCTTTCAAAATAGTAAGCCTTGGCATGTAATCTTGTCCGATTGGTATCATATGAAACTTTTACCTCTGTATTCGGGAGTTCAGCTAGCTTTAAGATTGCTTTATAATCAGATGCTCCCATATAAGATGTGGTAATTACTCTAAGCTTGTGATTTTTTGTAAACTCAACAAGATCCTCATAAATAAGCACAAGTCCACTATATTTTATGAATGACACAATAAAATCAATCCTATCAGCAGTTCTAATTTCTCTTTTTAGCTCACTTTCAAGAGTAGGTCCAGTATATCCTGTAAAAAGAGTACTAGTCGCAATAGAAGTTTTAGGTCTGTTAGACACTAACTGTTCAAGGTAAGTTTCATCATTATGTACAGCCAAAAGCTCTATGAATTTCTTATCCTCTTCACAAAATATCTCACTTCCAATATAACCATTTAATTGTCTTACAAACTCTGATCTTTCACCTTCGTCTTTATCAGCTAAGATATCTCTTAAGATTTTATAATATGCAGTAGCTAGTACCCTGGCAGATTCACTTTTATCTACTACTCTAGTTTTGTTATATACTGCATCTAGTTTATTTTTTACCGATTGAATTAATATATTTTCATAAAGACCATTTATCAAGAACCCCACCCCTTAAGCTATACTGCACAATTAATATTACATAAAATTACCATCTGATTTTATATTATCAGATGGTCTGTACTTTTACAATTAAGAGATTATTTAGTCTTATAAATGCTTTAAATACATTACAGATTTACATTTTTGTTATTTCCTTATATACGTTGTCCAAAATACTCTTTTTAATATAGGCTAATAATTAAACTACTATTCAATCTTACGGTATTTACCTTTACCTAAAAACTCGTAATACTCTTCAATCAGCATAAATCTAAGGTATAAGAAAGGAGCTAATTTAGCTCCTTTCTTATACCTTATTCCTTTATAATCATATACCTTCCTCTATGCTCTATTACTTCAATATTGTCATAGACTTCATCGAAGATATCTTTCAAAAATTTGCTATTTGCTTCATTTGTATAAAAATCTGCGAATATTTTCTTATCCTTAAGTATAATGATTCTATCGCAATAATTTAATGCCATATTTGGATCGTGCAGAGTAATTAATCCTGTTTTATTCTGCTCTTTAACTACCTCTCTTATTTTAGATAAGATCATATGGCTGTTATTGAAGTCAAGAGCACTGTCAGGTTCATCAAATAACATGATTTCTGAATTCTGCATAAGATTTCTTGATATTATTATAAGTTGTTTTTGACCTTCACTTAAATGTAGGAAATTTTCATTGGAATACATCTCCATACCAATCTTCTTAAGAGCCTCATAGGCCAAATTCCTATGCTCCTTTGTCGGTGTATCAAATGCTTTTAGATAAGGAGTTATTCCCATCAATACCACATCTAATACCTTTATATCATATATAATACTATGCCTTTGGGGCATAAAGCTTATAAGTCTGGCTCTTTCTTTTTCCGTAAGTTTATTTAGATCAACATCATCTATTAGGCATTGTCCGCTCTTTGGTTTCATCAATCCACAAATTATTTTTAAAAGCGTAGTTTTACCAATACCATTTAACCCTAATAGGGCAGTAAAATCTCCTGTTTCCATATTAAAGCTTACGTCATCAACTATAATTCCTTGATTATAGCCTGCTTTTATGTGCTCAATTTTCATTTTTCCCATGGACTGCCTCCTATCTTTGCCGTGACATCAAATATGCCAGAAATGGTGCTCCGATAAAGGTAGTTAATATACTTATGGGAATTTCACTGGACGACAAACTTCTTGCTAAACAATCTGCTATTACTAGAATTATTCCGCCTATTAGTCCACTAAATATTGTTGTATAAAAATCATTTCTTTTAGTTATCATTCTACCTATATGCGGTGCTATTAGCCCTATAAATGCAATGAGTCCTGTAACAGAGACTATACTTGCTACAACTAGTGTTGCAGCTATTATGACAACAAACCTAATCATTTCAACGGGAATCCCTAAGCTTTTGCCCTCATCATCGTTTAATGACAATATATTAATCTGCCATCTTAAAAGTATAAGTGTTGCAATACCTATAATAAAGTAAGGAATTATAGATATTACCTTATCCTCTGTAATTCCAGCAAAGCTACCCATAGCCCAAAATTCCATAGCTGCAAGCTGCTTTTCAGGATCTGCAAAGAACTTCATCATCATTATCAATCCTTCAGTTATTGAGCCAATTACTATTCCTGCTAAGACAAAAGTAGATATGCCCCCATAATTTGATAATCTAGTAAGACCTATAGCTGTAAATACTGCTATTATTCCTCCTACAAAAGCAGCTACAGCTATTGTTCTTGTTCCACCGGACAAATATATAATAGCCACAGCAGCTCCTAGGTTTGCACCAGAGGATACACCTATAATATCAGGTGTTGCTAATGGATTTTTAAAGATAGTTTGATATACGCTCCCTGCCATACTAAGTCCAATTCCAGCAATTATTGCCATGATTATTCTTGGCAGGCGAAGTCCAAAGAAAACCATCCTTGTAGTTGTATCAACTTCTACATTAAATATGATTTTAAATATATCTTCAATAGATATAGGGTATCTTCCAATCCCTATCGATATTATTGAAACAGTGAGTAATATTAAGATAGCTAAAAAAAGTTGAACAAAACTTTTTTTGCTCATTATTTAGTTATCAACTCTTTATCTACTGAAAAATTATAGAATACATTGTAGAAGTCAGCTACATCTTCCTTAAAAGTATCAAATGAATAATTTTCTTCATTCAATATGCTTGTCAACCACATTGTTCCCAATATTCCAGAAGGTACAGGTGAATCCCAAGCTTCAAATGAATCAGGCATCTCATATATTTCACCATTTTGTACTGCAGTTAGTGGTGCTAATTTCTCATCATTTAAAATATCTTCTTTTGTATAATCAGCTTCAGGCACTATAATTATTACATCAGGATTGTAGTTTAGAAGCTGTTCATAGGATATTGTAGCCCAATATGTATCATCTATTTCAGATGCTACATTTATAGCCCCTGCTGTTTCTATCATATAATTTTGATACATTTTTCCTGTGGCAGTTGATAGAAAATCGCTATTACCACCTAGATAAACTTTCTTTTTATTATCAACATCTATTACCTTATTAATTTCACTAATCTTTTCATCATAATAAGCTATTAACTCATTAGCTTTGTCCTCGTTATCCGTTGCTTTTCCTATCATTATAATTGTTTCTTTTAATAAATCCATATCTTCTGGATTAACGGCTATAACTTTAATACCTAAGTCTTCGAGACTTTTAACAGAATCCTTTAATTTTATAGGAAGGATTACTAAATCTGGTTCTAAAGCTATACAACCTTCTAAATTAAATTCCTTAGCAGTCCCTACATTAGGAAGGTCTAATAATTGTGGTGCTGCCAATGAGTATATAGGTCTAGAATTAGCCTTTGCCTCTATTCCAACTACATTATCTTCAAGTCCCAATGCTATGAGCATAGATGAAGTAATGTAATATCCACTAACTATCCTCTCTGGTCTTTCTTCGATAGTCACTTCTCTTCCTAAATGATCTGTTATAACTATTGGTTCAAATTTCGGTTCTTCTACAACTTCATTTTCAGGTTCTTCAACTGGTTCTAAATTTTCCGGTGTCTCAATCTCTGGTTTAGTTGTACATCCAACAATAGATAATGTCATTACAATTGCTAAAATAATTAAAATACTTCTCTTTAAAATATTCATTATAAAACCCCCTAATTCTCTCATAAATTTATGTACATATGTACAATAGAAGTATATACTATATTTATTTTTTATGCCATTAAATTAACTAGGTATTAAAAATATTAATAAATGCAGGTTGTTGAATTGTTTTTACCTATAGACAATATATATTTCATTATTCTAATGGTATAATCATTTTAATACTTAAAGTCGGAGGAATTTAATGGGCAAAATTGTTTATATTGATTTGACTAATAAAAGGATAATTGAAAAAGAAAAAAAGTGTACTGATTATGGCAGAGGTCTAATTGCTAAGATAATAAATGAAAATATAAAATCAGAAGTAGATAGACTTTCTGAGGAAAATGTAGTTGTGCTTGCACCAGGACTCTTCTCAGGTACGCTTGCGCCAAGTACTGGCAGACTATTAATAGGTACGAAGGAATCCAAGAACGGTGGTATTATAATATCTAATTTGGCAGGTACTATATCTCAAAAACTAGCTTCAATCAATGTAGAGGCTATTGTATTGTCAGGGAAAAATACAGATGAAATTCCTGTTGCTATTTTATTAGATCAAGATAATATTTCATTAGAATATATAGAAGGTATCAATATGTTAGAAGTAACCCCTACAATTGAATTAATTAAAGAATTATACGGGAAATACTGTGGAATTATTGGTATTGGACCAGCAGGTGAAAATATGCTTCCAGTTTCAAGTTTGTTTAGTACATATCCAGAAGGAAAACCATCATTTTATTGTGCAAGAAATAGTATTGGTGATGTTTTTGGATTTAAGAATATAAAAGCCATAGCAGTTAATAGTAAATCTCATTTCAATGCTCCTGTTTATGATAAAGATAAGTTTAAATTGGCTTCAAAGGAATTATCAAGAATCATTATAGATCATCCTATTTGTGGTAAAGCTTTACCTGGACTAGGTTCTATAACTCTATTGAAATTGATGCAGCAAGGCAAATTTACGGAATTTGAAGATATAAAAGCAAAGAGAAATAATCATTTTAGTGAACAAAAGATAAACAGAACCTGTTCACCTCTTTGTGTAGTTGGTTGTTTAAACAAACATGCCAATTCCGGAGAAGACTGCTACTCTGCTCCTACAGAAAGTGAGGCGGCAGCCGCATTGCTCGAAGCTTTTGATATAGATGATAAAAAGTATGTAAGTGAATTTACAAATAAATGTTTTGAACTCGGTATTGATTGCATGGAATTTATATTTACATGTGAAATGTACTTTAAAATGCAAAGTATTGAAGGTAGTATAGATAAATTAGATGAAGCTATTGAAAATGTTAGAAATCTGACCTTAGAAGGAAGAGTACTTGGTAGTAAGACTGATGGTATATATAATTTATATAGGGATAAAAATGAATCTAAAAAAATGGTATCCCAGCCATCTGTTGTTGAGGAAAAGAATTTTAATATACATATCCCTTCTAAAACTGTAAATATACCGGGATTATCTGATTTAGAATATCTTTACGCCTATGTAATAGTTCTGGAAAATCTAGGATTCTGCTTATTTACCTCTTTCGCTTTTTTAGAAAGCAGCAAGGCTTTAACGCTTTTAGCAGATATGTATTATTATAAGACAGGTAATATAATTGATGAAAAGAACTTATTGGAATATGCTATAAAGAGCTTAAATAACGAGAAAAAAATACCTAATTTTATAAAAGTATTATATAGATATTTTAATAGCACCAACTGATTATAGTTGGTGCTATTAAATACTTATCTTATATTTCAATTTCCTTTCCTAAAGACATTAAATATAAATATGCTTCCTTCACCCTTTTCTTTTCAATCTTTTCTAGGGCTTCCTTATATAAAGCAATTTGACCTCTATATTTTGATTTAATATCTTCAATCTGACTATCATTGATAGTATCAGTTTTATAGTCTATAATCACTACGTCATCACCTTCATAAAAATAGCAGTCGATAATGCCTTGTATTAATATATCATCACATTCATCTAAATTGTTAATCATTTCGCTGGCTTTTTTCTTCAATACAAATGGAACCTCTCTTTTTATAAAGTTAGATTTTCTTAGTCTAATACCTATTTTGCTGTTGTAAAAAGCTTCAATTTTGTCTAGATATCTGGTGATTATAAATCTTTCTTCTGCTTGGGTTAAAATATTCTTTGACATAAGGTTTTCTAATTGACCAATCAAGTCGCTCTTATCTAGTTTTCCTTTAATATCGATATTCTCCATTACTAGGTGAATAAGTGTACCTATTTCCGTTCCGCTATATTCCATCTTATCTAATTTGAATTTACGATTCTTTTCATCATATTCAAATAAATTTGATAATGAGGGGATATTGTATCTAAGGCTTTCAAATTTGTCTAAATCTAAGCTTTTAGATTCAGTAACAGAAAGCTTTGTAGGAGTATTTACTGATTTATTATAGTTGTATTTGAAGTTTAATCTTCTTTCTACTTCGTCGTATATGTTCTTATTTGAGTAATTTTCCAAATCCTTCAACTTCTCTATGATATCCTTTTGATCTACTTTAGATTTCTCTTTTATAATGTCAGAATAAGCTACCCTATTTACATTCCAATCCTTATACTGTCCTTTTGCCAATATATCATTTAATCCTTCTAAGTTAATCCCTTCAAACAAACAGCTGCAGATCCAATCCAGATATGATGAACCTTTATATATGAAATATTTTGAATGACCCCTACGCCATTTTTTTATCTTTGTATCTAAACTACTGATAGAGCCTACCATTATGAACCTATCTATGGCTCTGGTCATAGCTACATACAATACTCTCATTTCTTCAGATAAGTTTTCCAGTGTTATTTTATTACCTATGGCTTTTCTTGACAATGTTTGATATTCTACACGTTTTTCAACATTTACATACTTAGTACCAATACCGTATTCTTTGTGCATCAATATTTTAGGGGTTACATCTTGTATATTAAACTTTTTGTTCAGACCACATAATATGACTACTGGAAATTCCAATCCCTTGCTGGTATGAATAGTCATAAGCCGAACCACATTATCATTTTCTCCCAAAGTCTTTGCTGTTCTAGTTTTGTTTTCGCTTATATTGCTTAACTTTTCAATATATCTTAAAAACTTGAACAGTCCTCTCATGGAGGTTTTTTCAAAATCAAAGGCTTTGTCCGTAAGAAGTCTCAAATTAGCTTGTCTTATCTTCCCATATGGCAGAGAACCAACAAAGTCATAATAATTTGTTTCCATTAAAATTTCCCATATCAAGTCATTTAGATGAGTATATTTACTTCTTGTTGTCCAATCATAAATCTTATTGAAAAAGTTATCTAGTTTATTTACTAGGTATTTATCTATTTTTATATCATCCAGGCAACCCTTATATTGATTACAAGCATCATAATAAGGTCCATATGGAAATTTTACTCTAATTTCAACTAATTCCTCTGTTGTAAAATTACCAATAGTTGATCTCATTACGCTTATTAGAGATATATCTTGTTTTATATTATCTATAAGTTTTAGCAAATTGATTATCAATTGAATTTCTATAGTTTCATAATAGCCGGAACCTCCATCAAAATAGAATGGAATTCCTTCTCTATTGAATACTTCTTCAAATACGTTGGACCAGTTTTTTACCGAACGTAACAATATTACGATATCTTTATAAGTTATATTTCTTAGTTCCTCTTTTTTGGGATCATAGGTTTCTTGATTTAAAAGCTCCTTAATTTTCTTAACGGCAAAAAGAGCTTCCAATTCAGCAGCTTCAAGTGATTCAATCTCATCATCCTCATATTCATAATCATTAATTGAAGCCCTATCAATGATGTTCAATTCCACAGGATTTTCATCTGGAAATTCTATTCCATGGTTTAAATACACATTCTCCTTGTAATCAATTTCTCCTATATCCTTGGACATAATATTGCTAAATAAGTAATTAGTTGCGGCTAATATTTCTTTTCTACTTCTAAAGTTCTTATTGAGTTCTATTATTCTGTCTACTGTGTCCTCTTTTAATTTTCCATTATCATGCTCATACTCAGTATATTTCTTGTTAAATATACTGGGGTCTGCAAGCCTAAATCTGTATATGCTTTGTTTTACGTCCCCTACCATAAATAAGTTGTCATTTCTTTTTATTTGCGCTATTATTGTCTCTTGTATGCTGTTACTATCTTGATATTCATCTATAAATATATATTCGAATTTATCTTGATATGATTTTGCAATATCAGAAGATTCATCATTGTTCCTTAGTATTTCTAATGCATAATGCTCTAAATCATTAAAATCCACAATACCATTTTCTAATTTTTTGCACTTATATGTATCATATAAATCAACAATCAGGTCCTTCAATGCAGCAATAGACGTATACATATAGCTGATTTCCTCAACATATTTATCCAAGGTATTGTACGGGAATAGTTTCTTTAACCCATTAATGATATCCTTGTATTCACCTCTTAGCTTCTCTTTTATTTCAGTTAATTTCCCCTCGTTTACTCTAAGAAGTTCAGGATCATCCTTCCTATATCCTTTAAGTGTAGGAGCCTTGAAGGAATGAATAGCATCAACAAAGGATATAAAATCAGATTTTAATAAACACAGCATTTCTTCCACTAATGCCATGTCCTTAATTAGAGTATTTTTATATAAAATAGGACCATCGGGTTCCTCACATATTTTTATACCTACATTTATAATTTCCTTAGCCCCATCCAATTGCATTTTTACATATTCATCGATTTCCTTAAACCAAAGAGATTTTTTAAATTCTTCCTCAGTTATGTTTATATAATCTACACTGTTTTCTAACCATATTAGAGGATCAGGAAAGCTAAGGATAAATTTATATGTCTTGCTAATTATTGTACTTAAATCATCATCTTCTCTATTTTTAGTAAAAGCTTCTACTAAGGCTCTAAAATCTTCAGACCCATCAGTATATGCTCTCTCTAGCACTTCATCAATTGATTCCTGTAGCAAAATGCTTAGTTCACTATTGTCGCCAATTCTAAAGTCAGGATCTATACCTAATAAATGAAAGTTTTTTCTTACTACATACAGACAAAAGGAGTGTAAAGTTGTAATTTGCGCTTTATTTAATAGATTCAGTTGTCTTCTTATATGTCTTAGATTTCCATCTTCCTCCTGTGCTGCTTTTACTAAAGCCTTTTGAATTTTCTGCTTCATACCGGCAGCCGCTGCATTTGTAAATGTGACAACAAGAAATTTATCTATATCTACACTCTCATTCTTAACAATATTTATAATTCGTTCAACTAATACTGCAGTTTTCCCTGAGCCTGCAGCTGCAGAAACTAAAATATTAGAATTTCTAAGATCAATTATCCGTTGCTGTTGCTGTGTCCAGTCCATTCTTTAACTCTCCTCCTTTTGTCAAGATTTTTTTAAGCAGCTCATCCTTATTGATGCTTTTTATTATTCTATATTCATTTCCCATATCCTTATCAAATTTACAAATACCCATATAATCGCAATAGCTACAAGGTTTAATTCCACTGACTTTTTTATATGGAGCTATTTCAAATTCTCCATTTAAAATACTACCTGTTAACTCTCTACATTTTTCATCAACAAATAATAGAAGCTTTTCGAATTCATCTTCAGTTAATGCCTTTGTATATCTTCCATCAAAATCTCCATCAGTTTTTAATCCTACTGGGATTATATTTGATACTACCTTAGGAGCAAGGGTCTTGTCCATTTTAGATATGAGCACTTTATCTCTCAATGCATAGCCCTTGAGTTTTAATTCCTTCAAGATTTCATCTTCTGGTGCATCACATTGCTTTTTAATAATCGGATCATCTACATTGTAATAGAAGATTCCTCCTACTTTTGGTTTCTTCCCAAATAGTTTCCCGCCATTTTGAATGATAGCATTTAGATAAACTAACAACTGAAGTTGAATACCTTCTGATGCATCTAACAAGTCAATATCCTTACCTGAAGATTTATAGTCAATAATACTAACATAGATTTGTCCATTGTTATCCTCAAACACATCAACTCTATCAATCTTACCTCTTAGCTTGACAGTCTTGCCGTTTATATCTATGTCAACACAATCCAGATAAATTCCATCTTTAACCTTTTCATCACTTTTATCTATAATCCCTATTTGAAGTTCTGTATATTTTGGTCTATATTCACTGCATTGAAGTTGTGTAACCAAAGTATAAGCAGCTCTATTTAAAACCCTTTGTATCTTTTCCTTTAAATATTTGTTTCTATTATTTGCATTAAAGGCTGTAACTTTTTTTGACTGTTTTTCTAGTGTGTTTTCTACACTTTCACTAATTAGTTTATTTACATCATCATAAGATAAAGAGTCTATAGTATCAGGGGAATTTATAAGTTTATTTGTAAAATCTTCTAAAACTTCATGATTAATATTTCCTAGGTCATAATATTCTATCTTTTGGGTTAATCTTGGCTTTGGTCTTAGAACATTTTCCATAAAATATTTAAAATGACATTCAGCGTATGTTTCAAGTTTAGAAACAGTAATATTTACTTCATTATCATAGACATTATCCATTATTTCAGAATCAATCTTTGGTATAGAATTCTTTATAGCAAATCCTTGATTAATCAAATTAAATCTGTCGGGATCATTGTTTTTATAACAGTTATATACTGCTTTCCATATATCATCTATATCGCTTCCATCAATATATTTTCTGATGTTTTCAATGAAAATATCGTATGTACCCTTGTAATTTGATATAAATTCAATTTCATCATTACCTGTAATATCCGTTTCTTCCTTTATCCCTAAGAATATTCTCTTCAATGTATCTATATATAAAGAAGGCTGTAGGCTTTTACCATCTGTCAAACCTAATGCATAACTTATATACAGTCTTTCAGTAGGACTGGAAAAAGCTTTATATAGCATGTGCTTATCCTTAAAAAATTCGTATGACCCGCTAATTAATTTTATATTTCTATCTATTAAAGTCTCTCTCTCTTCCTCTAGCAACAATCCATTTTCTCTATCAGTATCAAAGTTTCCTTCATTTGCACCTATTATAAATAACGCTTTAGAGCTATTTACAGCTATTCTAGATATATCTCCAATCTCAACTGTATCCAATGTAGGTGGAATTACATTAATTTGAATTTCTTTAAAACCTGCTTCTAAAATCCTTCTATATTCTATTGGAGTAATATTTGAATCCTCACCTACCAACAATATCTGCTCAAAAACCTCCATTACGTAATTCCAAATCTGTGAATATTCACTGGAGCTTTCGTAATTTTTAGCTTCTTTGAATTTATCTATAGTCATTTGCATTTTTTCTCTGATATTATGCTTTTTCAGATATTTAAATATAAAATTTGTAATTTCGCTTATTGTTGTCAGATTCTTAAATTCTTTCACTTCAGTTTCAAAATCTGATATAAATGAGTTTCTAATTTTCTCAATAGATAAGGAATCCTTACCATATATTGATTTCTCAAAATATTTGGAACCTTCTATCCCATATTGCAAAGCATAATTCTCTAGACTTTCTATATCACAATCATCCAAAGGACTTAGACCTGTCTTTAAAAATTCAAAAACATTATCATATCTAAAATTCCATATAAAAATATCAAGAAGTGATAGTATATACTTAATTAAAGGAGCATTCATGACATCTCTTTTAACATCCAGAAAATATGGTATATCATATTTATCAAATATTTTCTTAATATTAATTCTGTAGCTATCCAAATTTCCTACAGCTATTTTTATATCCTTCCATCTATATTTATGGTCTCTGACTAGAGAAATAATTTTTTGTGCAGTTTTCTCAGTTTCTGTGTAGGGATTCATTGAAGAATAAATTATGATTTTATCTGTATCTTCACTGAATTCATCTGTATTAATTGAAAATAGATTCTTTTCAATTGTAGATATTTCTTGAGAAGGATTTCTATTTTCTGATAATGAAATAATTTCAATATCGTCCCCTACTACTTTCTTTAATGATTCAAAGGTATCATATATAGCTTTAAATGCCTCCCAATCATCAAAGACTTCTAGCTGTTTTAGATAGGATGAATCAATATTTAGAGACAAGGTGACAGCTTTAGAATTGTCTACCAAACTTTTTATAAGCATTATCCTTTGGTTATTGAGGCTTTCAAAACCATCAATCCAAATTTTTGACTGTTTTATATAATTCGAATGTTTTATCATGGATATAACTAGAGCATATTTATCTTCTTCGTCAAAATACTTGTCCAATGTTAACTCATTATATTTCGAATAAATAAGCTGAATATCCTGCAATTTACTTTTAAGAAAATAATCATCTATATCATTCGATGCCTCTGCCAATGAAGCTGGACTTATTAAGTTCTGCTTAAGCTCCTGAACAAGTAAGTTAAATTCTTTTAAAAAGCCTTCATGATTACTGGCATTTTTAAACAATTTTAGGTTCTTAGAATTTTCCTCGAATATTTGCTTTAATAGCATAATCTTTCCATAGACGTTTATATCCTTAGTTTTCATATTGCCTGTTTCCTCAAGTATTTTACTTGCTAACCTCTTAAAGCTGAGGACTTCAACATTCATAATACCATCACAACTTAATCTATGAATAATATCATATTCAGTCTGATATGTCATCAAATCAGGAACTATAAGGATAAGATTTTCACTTTTGTTAACATCTATTTCATTCTTGATTTCATCAAATATATATGTAGATTTTCCAGTCTTGGCACGTCCTGTAACAATTTTCATATAAGCATTACTCCTTCCAATTCTTACGCCTATAGCTATGAAAATTATATCACATTAGCTCATAGTATGGTAAGCTTTGAAAAAATCCCCTCATCAATTGATGAGAGGATTCATATAT
>DAIUFH010000036.1:0-21041 GCA_036844705.1 Tissierella sp. | reverse complement strand
TTATATAGAAAATCCTAATGCTGATATTAAGAATAATTCTCTGTTTTTACTTGAGGGCAATAAAATATTGTTTATAGATACTGATTTTGATTTATCTGAATCCAAGTATGTAAATATAATAATGGATAAAATAAAAAAATAAAGAGGGGATAAGTATGCTGACAGAAATCAATCAAGAGATATACCAATTAAAGGAAAAGCTTTTAATTAAAGGAAAGTTGGATTCTTTAATTAGAATGATAAATGATGAGTTAAAAAATAAAAGAAATCAGGCTATAGTGCTAAAGGATCAGCTTTCAGATGAAGAGAAGGATGTACAAAAACTAGAGGGGGCAAGTTTTAGTTCAATAATGTTATCGTTGATTGGTAAAAAGGATGAAAAGTTATATAAGGAAAGAGAAGAATATTTAACTGCAAAGCTAAAATACGAAGAGTGCATAGGATCGATTAAGAAGCTTGAAAAGGAACTGCAAAATGCAAAAAATGATCTAAAAAGATATGCAGGTGTAGAAGAGGAGTATGATAGATTAATAAAGGAGAAAAAGAATTTGTTAATCAAAGAAGGTGGAGAGAGCGGTAGAAGGTTAAATGATAACTTAGAAGATATAAATCAAATCAAATTGAATATTAAGGAATTAAGAGAGGCAGTTGTGGCTGGCGAAAGAGCACTAAATGCTCTAGGGAGAATGAAGGAGTCATTGAAGGAGGCTCAAGGCTGGGGCACATGGGATATTTTAGGAGGAGGTTTGATGTCAAATATAGCAAAACATTCCGCAATAGATAGGGCTAATGAAGATTCCCATGAATTTAAAAACTTATTGAAATCCTTTGAAAAAGAATTGTCTGATGTCAATGAATTTACAGACGTAGAGGTAAATATTTCATCCTTTGAGACCTTTGCTGATTTCTTCTTTGATGGTTTCTTTGTTGATTGGTTTGTGCAATCAAAGATAAATGATTCACTTGATAATGTTAATAGAGCCTTTGATAAAATTGACAGTATAATTGTAGAGTTAAGAAGAAATTTAAATATGTTAGAAGTGGATTTAAAAGACAAGGAAAGAGAAATAAAAGAACTATTAGAATTGTAAATCCTGAGTTAGCGAGGATCTGGATTTTTCGGGGTTTTTTTGTTGCTAAATTGTATTTGTTCTTATATACTAAACTTATATTATAGCTTATATAAGGGGGGAAATAGAATGCTTGGCGTTCTCATTGAAAACTTGGCTAATCGGGTAGCAATAATCATGATATTAGCATTTTTTCTTTCAAGGGCGGGATATTTTAGAAAGCTGGTTTCTAAGGAAAATTTAAATAACAAAGATAAGATTTATATGTCCGCTATTTTTGGTGTTTTCGGTATAATTGGCACCTATACAGGGATTCATATTCAGGGTGCTATTGCAAACTCTAGGGTAATAGGAGTTTTTGTTGGAGGACTGTTGGGTGGTCCGATGGTTGGAATCTTATCTGGCATTATAGCCGGAGGTCATAGATTTTTACTGGATATTGGAGGCTTTACATCTCTTGCATGTGCATTATCTACATTTGTGGAAGGCATATTTTCTGGTTTGTTAAAGAAGAGATTTGAGAATAGTCCTTATAGAATTATATTTGCTTTGATTTCCGGGTTTGTTGCAGAAGTATTTCAAATGGTTATTATACTTTTGATAGCTAAGCCCTATGATGCGGCATTAGAGCTGGTAAAGGTCATAGGTATTCCTATGATTTTGGCAAATGGAATAGGCATAGCAGTGTTTATTGCTATAACTGATAGTGTTCTGAAGGAAATTGAAAAAGAAGCTGCTTTTCAAGCTCAATTGGCATTGAAGATAGCAAATAATACTATGTACTTCAGAAAGGGTTTTAATGAACAAACTGCTTATGAAACTGCAAAGGTGATAAAGGAAATGACTGGAATCACGGCTGTGGCATTTACTGATACCGAGAAAATTTTAGCCCATGTAGGTGATGGTGAAGATCACCATCTACCTGGTGTAAGCATAATGACAAATTTAACCAGGCAAGCATTGCATAAGGAAGAATATATAGTTGCTAATACAAAGGGAGACATTGCCTGTGATAATCCCAACTGTAATTTAAAATCAGCAATATTGGTTCCTATAAAACAACAGGATAAAATAATTGGTTTGTTAAAGCTCTATAAGGGCAAAGAAAATGCAATCACAAAGGTGGATGCGGAACTTGCTCTTGGATTGGCTCAACTATTCTCAACACAGATAGAGCTAAGCAATGTAGATTATCAGAGGGAATTACTTGCTAAATCGGAGCTTAAGGCTTTGCAAGCACAGGTGAATCCACATTTTCTATTTAATGCAATAAATACAATTGTTTCATATACAAGAACACAGCCTGATAATGCAAGAAGGCTGTTAATTCATCTTGGTGATTTTTTCAGGTCAAATTTACAAGATGAAATGGAAGATGTTGATTTATTAAAGGAAATTGAACACATAAATTCATATGTTGAAATTGAAAGAGCTAGATTTGGGGATAAGCTGCAAATTGTATTTGATATTGAAGAAGGCATAGACTGTAAGATTCCTCCATTATTGCTTCAGCCTCTTGTTGAAAATGCTATAAAGCATGGATTGATGGAAAAGATAGAAGGTGGAAGGGTCATTATAACTGCGAGAAATTTTAAAGAGTATACTGAAATTAAGGTAGAAGATAATGGCATAGGTATGGAAAGTGGGCTAATTGAGAGTATCCTTAAAGGAGATGCTCCTAAGGATTGCATAGGTTTAAAAAATATTAACGATAGGCTTAAAAATAAATATGGCAAAAATTATGGATTAGAAATTGGTAGCAGGTTAGATGAAGGAACATCTATTAGAATAACAATACCGAGGTATACGGAGGCGTTAGGAGCATGATAAGATGTTTGGTAGTAGATGATGAATTACCCGCACGTGAAGAGCTTAAATATATTTTATCTAAGTCCAATAAAGTTACTGTTGTAGGTGAGGCAACACATGGATTAGAAGCATTAGAATTATATAAGAAGCTTATGCCAGATTTAGTTTTTTTAGATATCCAGATGCCTCAGCTAAACGGAATAGATGTTGCCCGTATAATTACTAAAGAGGATAATCATCATATTCCCAAGATAATTTTTGTTACAGCTTATGATAGATTTGCAATAGAGGCATTTGAAGTGAATGCTATTGATTATATATTGAAGCCAATTTCTGAAGAAAGACTTATCAGTAGAATAGAAAGAATATATTCCAGTAGAGAGAATGATGGACGAATCACAATAGATAGATTAAATAGATTGCTAGATGAAATAAAACCAACATCTATAACAAGATTATCTGTTTATCATAATAACAAGCTTATTCCTATAAATACCAAGGATATTATTTATATAACGATAGAGGGCAAGCATACAGTTATAGTAACCATAAATGGCAAATATATGGGAAATAATAGATTAAATGAATTATACAGTAAGCTTGATAGTAAAATATTCTTTAGATGTCATAAATCATATATATTAAATTTGAACTTTATAGAAACTATTGAACCATGGTTTAATTCTACATTTAATATTAATTTAAAATGCTGCAAGGATGTCATACCAGTTAGCAGGAAATATTCAAAAAAGTTCAAGGATTTAATGAACATAGAGTAGAAACGTTTGCAGCTTGAGAATTGTATTTGTATCTTAGGTAGAAATTATTGCATTATAGCCAGAAACTCACTATTTGAAACAGGTATATTATATATTTTATATATACTAAAAATAGGGGGTTTTTATATGTTTTTATTTATTGCCGGAATTATAATACTAATCTTAGGTTACATAATTTACGGTAAAATTGTAGACAAACATTTTGGTGTTGATGATTCTAATGAAACACCAGCCACAAGGCTGCAGGATGGTATTGATTTTATGCCTATGAGCTGGCCAAGGATATTCTTGATTCAACTATTGAATATAGCTGGCTTGGGACCAATCTTTGGAGCTATTCAAGGAGCCTTATTCGGACCTGCAGCATTTATATGGATTGCTTTTGGGAGTATTTTTGCAGGTGGTGTACATGATTATTTTTCAGGAATGCTATCATTAAGACATGATGGAAAGAGTATATCTGAAATAGTTGGAATATACCTAGGACAAGGGGCAAGACAAGTGATGAGAGTATTCTCAGTTATTTTGTTAATTTTAGTTGGTACCGTATTTATGACTGGTCCTGCCGGATTATTGAACAATTTGGAGTTGTTTGGTATCAACAACTTACAGGTATGGATATTGATAGTATTGTGTTACTATTTCTTGGCAACAGTACTTCCTATTGATAAGCTAATTGGTAGATTGTATCCTATATTTGGTTTATCACTATTAATAATGGCTATTGGAATAGGTACATCAATAGTAATAGGTGATTATCATCTTCCTGCTTTTACGATTAAAAGCTTGCATCCAACGGGTTTACCTATTTGGGCTTTTTTATTTACAACTATTGCTTGTGGCGCAATTAGTGGTTTTCATGCTACCCAGTCTCCAATGATGGCTAGATGTATAACAAAGGAAAGCTATGGGCGAAGAATTTTTTATGGCTCAATGATAGCCGAGGGTATAATAGCTATGATTTGGGCAGCTGCAGGGATGGTATTTTTCGATGGCATACCAGGACTTCAGGATGCTCTTGTAAATGGAGGAGGACCTGCAGGAATTGTTTATACAGTATCATTTTCTCTAATGGGACCAATAGGTGGTTTATTGGCAATGTTAGGAGTAATTGCATGTCCTATTACATCTGGGGATACAGCATTTAGAAGTGCAAGACTTACTATTGCTGATGCAATGAATTTTGAACAAGGTCCTATTGGTAAGCGATTAATATTATCAGTACCTTTGTTTGTTATTGGATTTATATTATCAAAAATTGATTTTAACATAGTCTGGAGATACTTTGCGTGGTCAAATCAAACTCTTGCTATGATAGTACTATGGACAGCATCAGCTTATTTGGTTAAGGAAGGAAAGAGTCATTGGATGACAACTTTACCAGCGACCTTTATGACGGCTGTAAGTATAACCTATTTAATGCAGGCACCTGAAGGATTTAAGCTTCCTACTACAATAGCCTACCCCATAGGATTAATTGCAGCAATAGCAGCAATTGGATTTTTCTTGATAAAGGCAAATAATAGAAAGACTGCAGTTACGAAATAGATTATTAAAAGTGCCCTGTATTTTCATACAGGGCACCAGAATTATCAAATTCGAAACCGAGAACGGTTATTTATAAAATTTATCTATTTACTTTTCTTCCTAATTTATATACTGAATTGATATTAAATAATGTATCTAAATTGTCCAATGGATTTTCATCAAGTACAAGGAAATCAGCAAATTTTCTTTCTTCTAATGTACCATAATTATCCATTATACCCAAACAGTCAGCACTGCCTTTAGTCGCTGCGACCAGTGCATCCATTGGTGTCATGCCACATTCTATCAAAAGTTTGATTTCATATGGTGCGGAACCATGAAGATTGAATGGTGTCCCTGAATCAGTACCCATCGCAATTTTTACACCAGCTTTGTATGCTTTTAAAATGCTTGCCTTGTGAGCTTCCTGTGTGGTAGTTGCCTTTCTTACTGCATATTCCGGTATTCCGGCTTCAACACCATTTTTAACTATAAAATCTACAGCAACTAGAGTAGGTACTACATAAGTTCCTCTTTCAATCATCATTTGAATGACCTCATCATCCAAGAAAAATGCATGTTCAACTGTATCAATTCCGGCACGCACAGCATTTTTTATACCCGTGTTTCCTTGAGCGTGAGTAGCTGTTTTCTTGCCCACCTTATGAGCTTCTTCAATTGCTGCTCTCATCTCTTCTTCAGTAAACTGTGGACTTCCCGGCTCTACGCCTCTGGTCATTACTCCACCTGTAGCCATTACCTTAATTACATCTGCACCTGCTCTTAGCTGTTCTCTTGCTGCTTTTCTAACTTCGTCTGGACCATCAGCCTCACGACCTCCGGCTTCCCAACCATGGCCACCTGTCATACAGATACACCTGCCTGATGTTAAAAACTCAGGACCTTCTAGCAAGCCTGCATTGACTGCATCTCTAGTATCAATATCAACATAGTTTGTTCCACCTAAGTCTCTAAAAAATGTTGTACCTGCATATAGATGTTTTTTAAGATTAGCAGCTGATCTAAAAGCAATTTTTGCATCTGAATCGGCGTTTGCAAATGGGTTACCTACAGGTTCCATATTGATGTGAACATGTGCATTGATAAGACCTGGCATGACGGTCTTGCCATTTAAGTCTACTATCTCATATTTTTCTTCATTCTTAATATCTTTTGCATTTCCTACTTCTACTATTTTTTTATCCTCTACCGCAAAATAAGCATTTTCTACTGGTGCATTACCATTTCCATCAATTAATGTGAATCCTTTATAGATTGTTTTAGACATTGTACTCCCCCTCATAATATTTTACATTAATGGTGCCATAAACCCTGCTAATACTACTGAAGCTATAGTAACTGTCATAAATCCTGCAACAAGCATCTTAGGAAGTATTTCATTTAAGATTATTTGTCTTTCCTCATCTGTTTTACCATTTGCATTTGCTACTTCGTTTGAAATAATGAATGTTCCCGGGAATCCAAATAATGCTGATGTACCAATTGCAATCGCCATTGGAATTGATACCTTCAGTAATTTACCTGCAATAGCTGAAAAAATAGTTATACCGATAAGACCCAAGGTCAAGCTACCTATAAGTGGGAATAATAGTGACAACAGCATTTCAGGTGTCGCAGTTGATAAATTGCCAAAGATAACAGCCATAAGTCCAACCATAGCTAAACCTTGTGCATTTGCCTTTGTCATAATGTCTTCTTCTAAGAAGCCAATCTCTCTGGCAGCTACACCTACAAATAGACACATTACATATTGATGTATAAAGCCGTTTGTTAATTCAGATAGTTTAAATCCTAAAAGTGCTACTAGACCAAGCTTTGCAAGCAAAACATATGATGTCTGTAAATCTTTATTCAAAGCTGGTATAAGCTTTCTTTTACTCTTTGTAGGTTGTTCTGCAACCCCTACACCAGTACCTATACCTACGGCTGCTACATTTATTTCACTTGAATCATAATTTTTAAGTAACTTTTTTGCTTCTTTATTTAACATAAATGATGCTACAGGATATCCAAAGAATCCTTGCACTACTACTAATAATGTAACAAATACACTAATAGATTCTAAACCTTTAGCTGTTGCTACATCACCCATAATTATTGCGGCTACAACCCCTCCGGCAATAGGTGGAGCGGAAGCAACTGCATATTCTCTACCTAATATTGGTGAACCAACTACAAATAAAAATATTCCAATTCCTGCAACTGCAGCTAGTGCAATCACTACTGTTTTCCATTGTTTTACAAGGTCTTCAAAGCTCAATAAGGTTCCCATGTGTGTAATTAAAAATCCAATCATCAATGCCCCAAATCCTGTTAATTGAGCGTCAGTAAAAATTGTTTCGGGAAGTCCCATCCAGAATCCTACTAGAAATACTACAGAAGCTATAAACATCATTGATACTATTGACTTTGTCTTATAAGAGATAATGTCTCCCGCTGCAAATACAACTAGTATAATTGTAATGGCTAATAAACTATTCATATTATTCCTCCTTAAATTTAGTATTTTGAATTAGATACTGTCTGGCCAAGACATTGATATAAAAAAACCCGCCTCAAAGTATAACTACTTTAGAGACGGGGTATATCCGTGGTACCACTCTTATTTACAATTTACATATGTAAATTGACTCAATCGGATCGTAATCAATCCTAGCCTTTTAACGGGGGCATTATATTCCGGCATCATCTACTATTATTTCAACAATGCAGTTCAGGAGTGAGTATTACATACCGCACAACGTTGGATTTTCACCAGGCACCAACTCTCTTTAGATGTGATAATGGTATTTTTATCTCCATCAAAACTATTAGACAATTTTGAATATAGTGATGATTATACTATGGCACATTAAAGTTGTCAATGGGTGGAAAATGTTATCCTCAAAAATAATTCAAATTTTTTTTCAATAAATTTGAACTTGGGGTATAATTGAATTAGTATTAGGATAGGAGGTAAAATGATGAAGAGATACGTCATTATGATAATCATGGCAATATTATTGAGTGGTTGTACTAAATCTACTACAACGGATGAAATCTCCCCAGAAGATATCGTACCTGAAGTTGTCGAACCTGAGGATGAAACTCAGAAGGAATTGACTATTGAAGAAAAGAAAGATGTTCTTTCAGGATATTATAGTCTATTAAATCAAAATAAGGAACTAGAAGAAATCACTACATATTTAGATAATAACATTGAAAAAGTGGATGAAGATATTGTAGATGATATTGTTTTAAGTCTAGAAGAATATGTAAGAAATATAGCACCATCTATGAAGACAATAAGTGATACATTGATGAAGTACTATGATTATGTGTCAGAGGAGGTAAAATCGTATCTGGATATTATAAATAGGGAAGGACAGAATGTATATACAGATGGAGAAATGATGAAAGTAGATCTGAATGAATTAATTGAGAGAGCGCTAATGACTGAAAAGCACCTAAACAAGTATGCCGGAGGCAAAACTATAGTTAGGATAAACGACTTTTATGAAGGATACATCACTGGCATCATAATTGGAACGGGTAATCAATATATTTATGCAGAGGAAGGAAGCTCTAAAATTAAGGACGAGGTATTGAATACTTACAAGCATTTTATTGAGTCTAATGAAGATTCAAATATTACTGAAATACTGAAACAATATTTAGAGAAGTTATCTATGGATGACTATGATATGAACGGCGAAAATGTATTAAAATTTTATGATGATTTACCCTCAATTATAGACAACTATAAATAGTCTACTATACTTCTCAATTAAATATCGAATTTTGCTATTTTTGTTTGAAGTTTTAGTTTAAGGGATATATATCTTTTGCCTATAATAGTTGAAGCGAGTTGTAAAAGGGTATACTGATATAGTAAAATACTATATATTCACTAATTGTTCATAAATTGTTCACAATAACTATATATACTATATTTAGATTGGAGGGATTGTTATGAAAGAAGGGAAAACCCCAAAAAAGCCATTAATATTTTATTATCTTATATCGTTAGTAATTTTAATGTTATTAAATCAAGTGGTTTTTGCACCATTATTAAGAAAAGAAATTAATAATATTGATTATGGAACATTCTTAGATTATATAGAAAATGGGAAAATAGAGGAAGTACAGCTTAAAGAAAACGAAATAGTATTTTCTGCAAAAAATGATGAAGGAAAGCTAGAATATTATACAACAGGTAGAATAGAAGACCCGGAGTTAGTAGATAGATTATATAGTAAAGGTTTTAAAAATTTCTATCAAGAAATACCTACGGAAATGTCTCCTATGTTAAGTTATTTCTTGACCATGGTATTGCCTCTTGTACTCATATTTGCATTAGGGCCATTTATGATGAAGAGAATGACCAAGGGTATGGGTGGTGCAGGAAATGCAATGTCCTTTGGTAAAAGTAATGCAAAGGTATATGTACCAGCTGATCAGGATGAAAAAACCTTTAAGGATGTGGCTGGTCAGGACGAAGCAAAGGATGCACTTGTTGAAATAGTTGATTTTCTTCACAATCCAACAAAGTATGCAGATATAGGTGCTACAATGCCAAAGGGAGCATTACTTGTAGGACCTCCCGGAACAGGTAAAACATTGCTTGCTAAGGCAGTAGCAGGTGAGGCTCATGTACCTTTCTTCTCAATATCAGGTTCTGATTTTGTTGAAATGTTTGTAGGTATGGGTGCTGCAAAGGTAAGAGATCTGTTCAAGCAAGCTCAAGAAAAGGCACCTTGTATAGTGTTTATTGATGAAATTGACACTATAGGTAAAAAGAGGGATGGTGCAGGCTTTGGCGGAAATGATGAAAGAGAGCAAACATTAAACCAATTACTATCAGAAATGGATGGGTTCGATGGTAAAAAGGGAGTCGTTATTTTAGCTGCCACAAATAGACCTGAATCACTTGATAAAGCTTTATTAAGACCAGGTAGATTTGATAGAAGAATACCTGTTAACCTACCTGACCTTAAAGGTAGAGAAGCTATTCTTAAGGTACATGCCCATAACGTTAAAATGGAAAATAATATAGATTTCAATGCAATAGCAAGGATGACTGCTGGTGCTTCAGGTGCAGAGCTAGCCAATATTATAAATGAAGCTGCACTAAGAGCTGTAAGAATGGGCAGGGACTTGGTAAGTCAAAGTGACTTAGAGGAATCTGTGGAGGTTATAATAGCAGGATATCAAAGGAAGGGTGCTGTAATACAGGAAAAAGAAAAACAAATAATTGCTCATCATGAAATAGGTCATGCTCTTGTAGCTGCAAAGCAAACAGATTCAGCACCGGTTACCAAGATAACTATCATACCTCGTACTTCAGGAGCTCTTGGTTATACAATGCAGGTTGAAGAACAGGAAAATGTACTGATGACCAGAGAAGAGGCATTAAATAAGATTGCAACATTGACAGGTGGTAGAGCCGCTGAAGAGGTAATCTTTGGATCAATAACCTCAGGTGCAAGCAATGATATAGAACAAGCTACAAAACTAGCAAGGGCTATGGTTACACGTCTTGGTATGAGTGATAAGTTTGGAATGGTAGCACTTGAAACGATGAATAATCAATTCCTTGGTGGCGATTCATCTCTTGCATGTTCACCGGAAACATCTACTTTAATTGATAAAGAAGTGCAGTCTATTATTCAGTCTGCATATGACAAGGCAAAACAAATCCTTATAGAAAATAAGGAAAAGCTAATAGAGTTGTCAAATTATCTATTAGAAAAAGAAACTATTACTGGAACTGAATTTATGGAGATATTGAATGCGTAGGTAGTATTAGAATAATTACCAGTTAATATTATATAGTTAATATAGTTAAAATATAGAGAAATATATGCTATGCTATTTATAAGGTCTAAGAAGTTAATGTTAAGATACTTTTAAGTAGCATAGTTTTTTATATATGATTTTAAAAATAGAATATAAATTAAAAATCATTTCTTAGGGTATCATAAATTTCAAAGAGATGATTTTTTATTTTAGAAAGAAACTAAGGAGATATATTGGAGGTGTAGATAGTGAGGACAATAATTCATATAATATTTATTGCTTTACTAGCTTTAGTTACCTTCTTTGGGCTTGGACCTGTATTATTTGCTGACGGATCTATGAGTGAGAGATTGATATCATTATTTGTAATTATAGGCTTATATGTAGTTCTGATTTATTTATACAGAAAGTTTTTATGCAAATATAAATAAAGGACGGCTGTTTTGTTTATTATAAGCAAAATAGCCGTCCTTTATTATCCTTATAATGATTCATGTTTTTTAATGAATATATCGTCTTGATGCTAATACCTCATCAATCTCAAGGTTCTCTATAGGCCCATTTTCTACTAAGTCAATCAAATCATCAGGATTTGCAAATACTAATACACCATAAGTATTTACACCATTTTCTTCTACGTATTTAAGGGCTGATTTATAATATTCATATTTAATTGGCATCATTTCAAAAGTTAAAACGGCCTCTTCTCTGTCAACCATATATCTTAATAAACTTTTGTAATGTAATTCATATGCCTTTGGTGTATTGGATACAGTAGTTACACCTCCATTGTCTCTTAACCACTCATGGTAATCAAAGGCAGGGTATTTTTCTTTATCAGGGCTATCACCCGACTGCGACACAAAATTATTGTCTATACGAAATCCAGTAATTTTTTTATATTCTTCATCTTCTGGTTCCGTCCTTATTCCTGCCCATATAAATCTGACAGGATAATCCCATTCTAGCTCACGAAATTCTTCCATAGTTAAGTCCCTATCAAAGGTTAAATAAGCTGCAACATATGAAACAGGGTTTAGCTGTTTTAAATGGCTCATGACTCTTTCATTTTTCCTTTCAATAGAATTCTCATCAAATACTTCTGGTTGAGTATAGGTTAAAAAGTTAATAAAGACTTCAGGATATAGACTTTCAGTAAGGTGAGTTAATTTTCCTCTTTTTATTTTCATATTCAATACTTCTTTTTCCTGAGTAAATTGTTTGCTACGCCCATAGTAAATATCATAATTTCCAAACCCAAGACTTTCAGCAATTACTGGACTTGATAGACCATAACCTGGCATATTCAATTCAGTAAAAACTTGTAAATCAAAATATAAATCATCATTTACTTCTCCCACTGTAATTCTATTAGGATTATAATACATACTGTCAATTATAGGGGAGATTATATAAAATATTCCTAAATAAATTGCCAAAACTATGGAGACAGATGTCAAAATAACTTTCCTAAGTCTTCTATTTACACTTCTTTTAAGGTATTTTGACTCATCCTTATTTTCTGTATCTTCATTTGATGAAATAAAATCGAGCTCCATATTACCTGCAAGATATTCTTCAATAGCTTCGTATTTTTCAATTTCTTCCTCTATAATTTTTATTTCTTCTTCTGATGCATTGCCTTGTTTATATTTCTCAATTAACTCTTTAAAGTTCATTTTCAGCCTCCAATCTTATCTTTAACTTTTTTCTTGCTCTAAATAACAATGTCTTAGCCGCCCCTTCAGTCATGCCTGTTGTCTCTGATATCTCTTTAATTGTAAAGTCACAATAATAATATAATATGATAATTTCTCTATATGCAGAGCTGAGGCTTATTACCATATGATAAAGCTTGACTCTTTCCTCATTATCAACAATCTTATCTAAAGGTGTTTCCTTTGTAGTAAGAAAATCTTCACTTAGATTTTCAAGCTCTCTATTCTTTCTGACTTTATCTATATATAAATTTTTGCAGACTCTGAATAGCCAAAATTTAAAATATATTGTATCAGAATCAAAGGATAACATAGCTTTGTAAAAGGTTTCACTTACTAGATCCTGAGCCTGATGATGATTTCTACATAGAGAAACAGCATAGAGGTAGAGTTCCCTATTGTATTCAATATAAAGTTTTTCAAGCTGGTCTTTTATCATAGGGAAATCTCCTTTCACTTTATAAACGGATAAGAAAGGCTTAGGTTACACTTAAATAGAAATAATTTTAAAATAAAATTTATAGCTTAGTGTATATTAATTATAACAAAAAACTTCTTTTGATTTTGTGTTATAATCAATATTAGTTATTTACAACTCGGAGGGATAATATATGATACAAGATATAGCACCACATGTTTTCAATAATCAATATAAAGTACAGACTCCAAATGATAATAGTTATATTTTATTCTTTAAGGAAAAAAAGGTTTTAATATCAAATAATGAGGATTTAATATTTCCAAAGTATAAACAAGTAAAGGAGATTGAGGGTAATTATACATATTTATTTTCAATAGATGATATAAGTTATTTTATTTCAGATAGACAAATAGTATTAGATGGCTTTGATTATGTAGGCAAGGAAGCTTTTAGAACCCTAAAACCAAAGTATATGGCTTTTGCAGGAATAACAGCATATCAGATAAAGACCTGGTATGATAACAATAAATATTGTGGGTGTTGTGGAAAGTTATTAGTTCATAGTAATAAGGAAAGAGCTCTTCGCTGTGATAATTGTGGAAATACAGTGTATCCTAGAATCAATCCAGCAGTAATTGTGGCAGTTACAAATGGAGACAAACTATTGCTAACAAGATATAACAACAGACCATTTAAAAGATATGCTTTAATAGCTGGGTTTAACGAAGTAGGAGAGTCTTTGGAGGAGACAGTAAAAAGAGAAGTAATGGAGGAAGTTGGACTACGGGTAAAAAATATTCGATATTATAAATCCCAACCATGGGGTTTTGCGGATGATATTTTAATGGGTTATTTCTGTGAACTAGATGGTGAGGATAATATTGTAATTGATGGAGAAGAGTTATCGGAAGGAATCTGGGTGGAGAGAGAAAAAATAGATGTTGAATTTGAAGATTTAAGCTTAACAAATGAAATGATTTGCGTATTTAAGGAAGGCAAGGGCATAATATCAATAAATAAATAAACATTTAGTCGGTAACATTAGTTACCGACTTTTTTTGAATAATATTATATTATAGGATAGTAAATATACGGAATTAAATCGAGGAGGAATATTATGAATAAGTATTTTGATATAAAGGATAAGATATTTGATATTACAGAAAAGTATCCTGAAACTATAGATATATTTGTTTCAAATGGGTTTGATCAGCTGAAAAATGAAAAGATGAGAAAACTTATGGGAGAGACTATTTCTATGAAAATGGCATGTATGACAAAGAGGGTCAACGTAGAGTTGTTTGAAAAAAAATTAGTAGAAGCAATTGAACAACATAGAATTTCAGTTGATGATGCTTTAGCAGTACCTAAGAAGCATATAGGCGGAGATATAAAGATTGAAGGCTTGCTACCATGCCCAGTTAGGATACCATTATTGGAAGGCTTTAATAAATGGATGGAAGAAAACAAGGATAGCTTTGACTTCAAAGTAGATTATGAGCTAAAATCAGCAAATATGGGAGTTGACTGGATAAAAGAAAGAATTGAAAGTGATAATGCTGATTCTTTAGCTGACTTGTTTATATCTGCTGGATTTGATTTATTTTTTGATAAAAATTTGATGGGTAAATTTAAGAGTCGAGGAATTTTTGAGGATAATTCAGGGCTAGAAAAATATAATAAGGATTTTGACAACGAGAATATAGACTTAAAGGATCCACAAAAACAATATTCAATAATAGGTGTTGTACCTGCTGTATTTATGGTGAACACAGAGGAATTAAAGGGCAGAGAGATGCCAAAGTCTTGGGCAGATTTATTAAAGCCTGAATTTGAGGATTCAGTATCACTTCCTATGAGGGATTTTGATTTATTTAATGCAATTCTGTTGAACATATACAAGAACTACGGTGAGGAAGGTGTAGCAAGCCTTGGCAGATCTTTGTTAAGGAGTATGCATCCTGCAGAAATGCTAAAGGCTCATACAAAGAAGGTGAGCTCGGGAATTCCAACAGTAACTATTATGCCCTACTTCTTTACAAAGATGGTAAAACAAGATAGCCCATTAAAGCCAATATGGCCAAAGGATGGTGCTGTAATCAGTCCGATATTTTTATTAGCAAAAAAGGAAAGCAAGAAGTTGACTAAGCCTTTCGTAGATTTCTTCTTCTCAAAAGAAGTTGGAGAGATACTTTCCTCAAATGGACATTTTCCATCCACTCATCCCGAGGTATATAATGGGTTATCAGAGGATAAGAAATTTATGTGGATTGGATGGGGCTATATAAATAATAATGATATTGGTAATTTGATTAAGAAATGTGAAAAATTATTTCACGATGCTGTTAAGGAGGAATAATCAATGAATATAGTGATATTTTCAGGTCCACCTTCCTCAGGGAAGACCTCAATTATATTAAAAACAATAGATACGCTTAAACAAAGAAATATAAACATTGGTGTAGTAAAGTTTGATTGCCTTTACACAGACGATGATGTTTTGTATGAAAAGGCAGGAATACCAGTAAAAAAGGGGTTGTCAGGAGCACTTTGTCCAGATCATTTTTTTGCTTCAAATATTGAAGAAGTAGTACAATGGGGATTAAAGTTAGGGTTAGATTTACTTATAACTGAATCTGCAGGATTATGTAATAGATGCTCTCCATATATTAAGCAAATTAAAGGTGTCTGTGTTATAGACAATCTTTCAGGTATAAATACCCCTAAGAAAATTGGTCCAATGCTAAAATCTGCGGATATTGTAGTCATTACTAAAGGAGATATAGTATCCCAAGCTGAGAGAGAGGTATTTGCTTCAAAGGTTAGTTCTGTAAATCCTAGAGCCGTGACAATGAATATTAATGGATTAACAGGACAGGGTGCTTATGAGCTTAGCACTCTACTGATTGATAAGGAAAAGGACATTGATTCAGTTCAAGGTATGGAATTAAGATTCCCGATGCCTGCTGCAATGTGCTCCTATTGTCTTGGTGAAACCAGAATAGGAGAGGCATTCCAAATGGGCAATGTAAGGAAGATGGATTTAGGTGATGACCATGAATAATCTAAGTATTAGAGAATTAATTGAAAAATATCCCTTTGTAGCATCATACTTCGAAGACAATAAGCTTGATATAAATGGCTTTGAGGATTATACCTTTGAAGAATATCTAAACCATTTTTCCGGAGAAGAAATAGAAAACTGGGCGATTGATAAGGAGAGACTTAAGGAAGATTTAGAAGCTTTTATAGTGCAGATGAAGGAGTTTTTAGGTATAAAAGATGAAGTAGGGATTCAATCTCTAACGATAGTGTCTGGTCATGATAAATCCAAAAATCCAGAGGGTTTTAGGGAGTTTACCATAAATAAGTCAGAGATAGTATCTATAGTTGGACCTACTGGTTCCGGTAAGAGTAGACTTTTAGCTGATATAGAATGGACTGCTCAAAATGATACACCTACTGGTAGGACTATCCTTATAGATGGTAAAAAACCTGATATGAAATGGAGATATTCATCTAATAATAAATTAGTAGCACAATTATCCCAAAACATGAATTTTGTAATGGACTTAACCGTTAGAGAATTTCTTGAACTTCATGCTCAAAGTAGGCTAGTAGAAGATGTAGAAGCAACTATAGATAAGATAATCATAGCAGCTAACAATCTTGCCGGGGAGAAATTTGACATAGAAACTCCAGTAACATCTTTGAGTGGGGGACAATCGAGAGCCTTAATGATAGCAGACACTGCCATTCTTAGTTCTTCACCAATAGTTTTAATTGATGAAATAGAAAACGCGGGAATTGATAGAAAAAAGGCCTTAGACTTGTTAGTAAGTGAAGATAAAATAGTTTTAATGGCAACCCACGATCCAACCTTGGCATTAATCGCTGACAAGAGGATTGTGATTAAAAATGGTGGTATTGATAAAATAATAGAAACAAATGAAGAAGAAAAAGCAATATTAACAGATTTAGAAAGAATGGATCTATTTATTCAGGGGATGAGAAGCAAACTTAGAAGCGGAGAGAGGTTAGGAGGTAAGAGGTAAGAAGTAAGAAGTAAGAGTTAAGAGATAAGAGATAAGAGATAAGAACTAAGAACTAAGAACTAAGAGATAAGAACTAAGAGTTAAGAGGTACAGCTAGGGGAGTCCTATGGAGTAAACCCGAGATCCTTCGCGCTGCTCAGGATGAGTAATACTATCGAAGAATCTCGGGTCTAAAACCTCAAAAATAGACCCGAACAATTGTGAACTGTGAATTGTGAACTGTGAATTTAATAAGGAGGAATCATAAAATGCATGATGGTTGTACAGGAAGCTTTGGAGATGGAAAGCAAGTAGTAGATAAAATAAGAATGATGGGTTTCAATACAAGACCTATGCCACCAGGTGTAGTAGTCAAATGTATTGAATGCGGAGAAGAATTTGAAATGACACATTTAGAAACAAAGTGTCCTCATTGCGATATGGTTTACGGTATAACACCTTGTTCAGTAAACTATCCAGAAAGAATAAAGGCAGCGGGAAAGAACTATTAGGATATTAATTAAATTGAATAGCTATATTAAGCCAAGTAAATACATGGAATTATTGAGAAAAATATCTTAATATGATAAAATAAGGACAAGGTAATCGAAAATAGCAGGTGTGGTTTCCACCAAACTTCAATGGAGGGAGGTGGTGTGGTATGAGTACATTCCAGGCAATTTCGTTAATGATTGCATTTGGTATGTTAATAATATCACTAATCTCTCTGATTATTAATCTCACGAAAGATACCAAAAAGAGAAAAAAATAATCACCCTGCAACGCCATGCTAGGTGATTATATTAATTTTAATTAACCTGTGGTAACCGCACTTTTGTGGTTTCGATTACCTTATTTATATTATATCACAAAGCAACATTAAATAAACATTTATTGTGCAAATATTGCTATGAAATTGATTTTTATATTTATTTAAATTTATATTAAAGGCTTAGGAGTATATTCCTTGGTCTTTAATAATGGATTAATACATGGTTTGTGAACTGTGAATTGTTTTTATTATTCCGTAACCTATGTTACCGACATAGGCCGATAATAAATATATAATGGAAACATAAATAACGATATATAAGGAGGATTTACTAATGAGTATGTTTTGTTATCAATGCCAGGAAACAGCTGGTGGTAAAGGTTGTACAAAGGTAGGAGTATGTGGAAAGACAAGTGAAGTAGCAAATTTACAAGATTTAATGATTTATACACTAAAAGGCATTTCAGTATTAGGTGTTAAAGCTGATGAGATTGGATACAAGATGCCTGGTCTAGATAGATTTATGATTGATGGCTTATTTATGACTATAACAAATGCAAATTTTGACAAAGATAGATTCTTTGCAAAGATTAAAGAAGGCTTACAATTAAGAGATGAATTGAAAGCTACTTTAATTGAAAAGGGTGTTGAACTAGGAAGTCTAGCTGATTCCGCAACATTTGCTGTTAATTCAAATGACGAAATAACATTTAAATCAAATAGTGCAGAAGTAGGTGTTCTTGCTACTGAAAATAAAGATGTAAGATCTCTGAGAGAATTAATCATATATGGACTTAAAGGCATGGCTGCATATGCAGAGCATGCAAGCAATTTAGGATATGAAAATGAAGATATATCCAAATTCATTAGAAAGGCTTTAGCTGCTACATTAGACGATAGTTTGACAGCTGATGACTTAGTAGCATTGACAATGGAGACGGGTAAATATGGAGTTGAGGTAATGGCACTATTAGATAAGGCTAATACATCAACCTATGGGAATCCAGAAATCACAGAAGTAAATATTGGAGTAAGAAACAATCCGGCAATATTGGTTTCAGGTCATGATTTAAAAGACTTCGAGGAGCTATTAGAGCAAACGGCTGGAACAGGAGTAGATATATATACTCATGGGGAAATGCTTCCAGCAAATTACTACCCAGCATTTAAAGAATATGATCACTTTGTAGGTAACTATGGAAATGCATGGTGGAAACAAAAGGAAGAGTTCGAAAAATTCAATGGAGTTATTCTATTTACAACAAACTGCATAGTACCTCCAGCCGCTTCATATGCTGATAGAGTATATACAACAGGTGCATCAGGATATCCAGGATTCAAACATATTCCAGATAGAGTAAACGGTCAACATAAAGATTTTTCAGAGCTAATAGAACATGCAAAGAAATTACCAGCTCCAACAGAAATTGAGACAGGTAAAATTGTAGGTGGATTTGCACATGCACAGGTATTTGCATTAGCAGACAAGATTGTTGATGCAGTAAAATCAGGAGCTATTAAAAAGTTCTTTGTAATGGCTGGTTGTGATGGAAGAATGAAGAGCAGAAACTATTATACAGATTTTGCTGCAGCGCTTCCAAAGGATACTGTTATCTTGACAGCAGGCTGTGCAAAATATAAATACAACAAGCTAAACCTAGGTGATATTGGAGGAATACCTAGAGTATTGGATGCAGGACAATGTAATGACTCCTATTCATTAGCAGTTATTGCAATGAAGTTAAAGGAAGTATTTGAACTTAATGACATAAATGATTTACCAATTGCTTATAATATTGCATGGTATGAGCAAAAGGCTGTAATAGTGTTATTAGCCTTATTATCCCTAGGAGTTAAGAACATTCATTTAGGGCCAACATTACCAGCATTCCTTTCACCAAATGTAGCTAAGGTATTAGTAGATACATTCGGCATAGGAACTATATCCAATGTTGAAGACGATATAGCAATGTTCATGGGAGAAGCAGCAAACGCATAATATTTAATATAAATCTAAAAATTTCTTATTTTAAGATCTTCGCTGTATGAAGATCTTAAAATATAATTAAGATATACACCTATAGGGTATAATAATATTATAAATTATAGTTACTATTTACAGTCAACCGATTGTTATCCCGAGCATACATTCTTGTCATCCTGAGTTTTACAGTATGATTACAGCTTTCGAAGGATCCCGGTTTTAGACCCGAGATTCTTCACCTGTGGTTCAGAATGACACTAGCTGACGCCCGTATAAAATCTACTGTGAATAGTAACAAATTATATAATGGGAGTGATAAAATGTCTTATTTAAATGTTGAATTTCCAGGTGGACTTAGAGTTGATGCAAGACTTAAAAATAATGTTATAAAAACAGATCAACCGGTAACTGCTGGTGGAGAAGGTGGGGCACCTTCACCTTTTGAATTGTTTTTAGGTTCAATTGCTACCTGTGCGGGTATATATGCTCTTAGCTTTTGTAACGGTAAAGGTATATCTACAGAGGGAATGAGTATATCTATGGATATTGAGAAAAATATGCAAACGGGACTAATAAGTAAAATTAATATGGATCTAAAGCTTCCTGAAGGTTTCCCCGAGAAATATAGAAAGGCCATAGTAAATTCAATGGAGCTATGTACAGTGAAGAAACATCTTCAAACGCCTCCACAATTTGACATAACTACTACAACAGCTAAATAATCATCAAAGAAATGAAACCCCAGCATAGTGACTGGGGTTTCTTAAATATTACTTCTATATTCTATGGGAGTCATCCCTGTAATTTTCTTAAAAGTTATATTAAAGTAATTTTGATTGTTAAAACCTACCTGTAGTGCTATATTCAGCATTGAAGACTTATTTTCAAGAAGTAGATTCTTGCTCTTTTCAATTCTAATTTCATTCAAAAGCTGTGTAAATGTCTTTCCAGTCTCCTTTTTCAGTAGTGTACACAAATATGATTTATTGATATTAAGATAATTAGCCACGTCTAAAAGGGTTAAATCATTATTGTAATTTGAATTAATATAGTCTACTGCCTTCCTTACATGATCAAAATATTGAATCCTGGTTTGTAGGTTCTTTTGCATCGGTTCAAATTGGGAGA
>DAIUFH010000035.1:0-21196 GCA_036844705.1 Tissierella sp. | reverse complement strand
AGTAATCACTTTCACCTTTTGCTAATTTATTAATATTCTTTCTATAAAAATAGTCTGAAACTAAATATAGTAAGCCTGATATTAATAATACATACCATCCAGGTATAAACAATTTTGGGTTATCCAAAAAATTGGTTGAAACAGCAGCATACCAAGATGGATTAACTAAAGATAATCCAGTAAAGAAGGTCCAATAAAATCCAAACCTACCCCACCCCTCCATATTTAGCAGTGGCCGTACCAGTTTAGCTAATAAAAAGAACATGGTTGCGGATAATGCAAGTGAAAACAATCCCAAAACGTTTACATCCCACATAAGAGTTCGATTTATTGTAAACCCAAAAAAACTAATCATTGCAAAGGCGATACCAAATAAATACTTTAAATATAGCAACACAACTTCATGTTTATTAGCCCCTCTGCTATTTTTTATAATATCATAGGTAGTTAATTTTATATCATCACCTATAACCTCTTTCATATTAGAATCTCTTAGCCTTGCTTCTTCTGCCATACCAATTAAATCTCTTCGAATTACCTGGGCGTCAAATGAATTAACCCTAAATACCCCCAAGCTTTCTATGATTTTATCTATTATATCTTCATCATCCTCAGGCATCCATCTAGCAATATCATCATTTTCCCTTTTTAGTAATCTTACTTCATCCCTAAACATATTTTCACTTTCCCTCCAATACTCGGTCAACTGAATACTTTACATCATTCCAAACGGACACAAATTCTTTTAAATACTCTTCTCCTAATTTTGTTATAAAATAATACTTTCTCTTTGGACCTAATGGCGATTCCTTGTATATGGACGATATGATTTCCTTTTTTTCTAGTCGCACTAAAAGTGGATAAATAGTACCTTCCTTTGCATCATAGAATCCATACTCCTGTAATTTGGATACGATTTCATAGCCATAGGTTTCGTCTTCGCTAATAATCTTGAGTATACAGCCTTCCAGCGTTCCTCTCATCAACTGTGAACGATCTATCATTTTTTTCACCTACCCTACCTTGTGCCACATAGTAGCTTAACTAAATTGTACCGCCAAGTAGTATATGTGTCAAGGAAAAAACTAAAAAAAGCTGAAACCTTTTTTGGTTTCAGCTTTTTTTTTCTTTTTATTATGCTTCTGCGTCAGCTAATTCTTCAGTTTCTTCTCCAATGCTAGTAACTATTCTATCGAACTGCTTCTCTACGAAGTCAGTTGTTATTCTTCCTTCAAATAGCTTAGCATCGCCTACTACAAGTAGATTAGCTTTCTTATCAGCTGTATTGAAGCCTCCTGTATAAAGTACATTTGATGCACCTAATGGCCAGTAAGCCGCTTCAGTTAGCCTATTAACTCCCCTATATTCCTTGATTTCCTTGGAAATTTCTTCAGTTAACTCATCAAGACTCTTGTAATTATCTGTCCAGCCTAGCATATACATCATTTCATTTACAACTTCCCAATTCTTGTATCCGCTTAATGAAGGGATTGCTGTATTTATTCTTTGGATTAATCTTTCTGTACTTGTAAATGTTCCGCTGGATTCAGCATAGCTTACTGCTGGCAATACTACATCAGCTTTTTCAGCGGTTGGTGTCAAATAAAGATCTTGAACTACCAAGAATTCTAACTTATCCAAATTAATTTCTTCTACATCTTCACCAAATATCATTAAGCCCTTCAATTTCCTATTGTCAATTGCATTTATCAGGTCTATGCTTGGTCTATTGACACCCATATCAGCTAACCCTTGGCTATTGTTCTTTGGTTTAAGCTGAATGATACCTCTTCTAGCTTTACCTATTTGACCTGAAACTATTGCTATATCAGCAATTAATCTAGCCCCATCGCCTGTTACATAGTTTTGGTCAAATACTATCATAGCCTTCTTTGATTTTGTATAAGCTTCAGCTATTTCTTTAGCATCCGCACTTGGAACTATATCCTTTAAGCTTTCCTTTAACTCTTCAAATCCATTAGCATTCTTTGGAACAAATCCTAAATCGATTATAGCCTTTAAGATTTCCTTCAATATCGCTACATTATTTTCAGGACAGATTTTCTTAGAAGCCCAATCATCAACCTGACTGTCGAAATTATTGATAACTACTAACTTCCCACCATTTTTTACAGCTTCTTTAACCTTAAGAGCTGCAATTGTATGATTCTTCATTATATCAGTGCCGACTAAAACTATATATTCAGCTAGCTTTAATTCCTCTAAAGTATTAGGTGATGCATCAAACCCCAAAACATCAGTAATTCCACCGTAGTTTCTATTGAACGAAGTTATATAGTCTGTATTTAAGAAGTCCTTAGCAAATTTCTTAGCTATGAATATTTCTTCATTTGTATATCTATCAGATATTGAAACCCCTACTGCCTCTGGACCATATTGCATCCTCAAGCTTTGAAGCTTCTTAGCTGCTAATCTCAATCCGTCTTCCCAAGTAGTTTCTACTAGCTTACCATTCTTTCTAACAAGAGGTTTAGTTATTCTAGTCTTCTGATGAGCCTGATCATAACCAAATCTACCTTTAACACAAAGTAATCCATTATCTACCTTGCTTTCCTTATCAGGTAAAGCTTTATATAGCATATCTCCCTTAGTATTTAAATTGATGCTACATCCTACTGAACAGAAGGAACAAATTGTCTTAGTTTCTTCAGCTTCAACTGGAACTGATTTTTCTATCTGTAATCTTTCCTGAATTGCACCTACTGGACATACGCTTACACACTGACCGCAGGAAATACATGATGTTTCACCAAGAGGTAAATCTAATGATGGTTTAACAACTGTATCAAATCCTCTATCAACAAGACCTAAAGCACCATTGTCCATTACCTGGTCACAAACTCTTACACAAAGACCACATAGTATACATTTATCAGCATTTCTAACTATAAATGGATGTGCATCATCATGCTCTCTAAGATGGACTTCACCAGCATATTTTTCAGGTTGAACATCATATTCATTAGCATAGTTGAATAGCTTACATTCAAATACATCATGACAACCGCATTCTAAGCATCTCCTTGCATCTTCCATTGCTTTTTCTACGCTAAATCCAAGATTTACTTCTTCAAAATTATATCTTCTATCCTCAGCAGAAAGATGTGGCATTGGTGATCTATATATAACTTCTCTATCTGCATAATTCTCTTTGGTCATTATCTCATCTCTAGTGACTACATAAGGAGCTACATATGGTACTATATCTCCTTCAAGGTATGAATTTATAATATCTGAAGCCTTTTTAGCATCTCCAATCGCCTTAATTGCTATATCAGCACCTTTGTTTATAACGTCTCCACCAGCAAACACACCAGTGATATTTGTTGTAAAGGTTTGTTCATCAGCTGATATAGTTCCTTTCTTGGTCTTCTCTATAGCTTCAAATCCTTCAAGACTTGATTGCTGTCCTATGGCACCTATGATTAAATCTACATCAAGGATTTCGTATTCCCCTTCTATTGGAACTGGACTTCTTCTACCACTAGCATCCTCTTCGCCTAATTCCATCTTTTGAAGCTTGATCTTAGCTGCTCTGCCATTTTCTTCTATAATTTCAGTTGGAGCTACTAAGAACTTAAATGTTACTCCTTCTTCTCTTGCTTCTTTAATTTCTATTTCTTCAGCTGGCATTTCAGCTTCTGTTCTTCTATATAATAAATAAACTTCTTTTGCTCCTAGTCTTATTGCTGTTCTACAGGCATCCATTGCCGTATTTCCTCCACCAACAACAGCTACCCTGTTACCTATATTCATAGAAACATTAAGTGCAGCATTTCTTAGGAAGTCAATACCACCTATAACCCCTGGTAGCTCTTCTCCCTTAACTCTCATGCTAGAACTCCTCCAAGCACCTACAGCTATATAAACAGCATCGTAATTATTTCTTACATATTCTAAATCTATATCTTTTCCTATTTTTATATTGTTAACAAATTTTGCACCCATCTTTTCGATGATAGCAACTTCCTGGTCAACTACTGATTTAGGTAAACGATACTCTGGAATACCGTATCTTAGCATGCCACCCATTTGAGGCATTTGGTCATAGATAGTTACATCGTGACCAGCTGCTAACAAGAAGTAAGCTGCAGATAAACCACTAGGACCTCCACCTATAATACCAATCTTTTTACCAGTACTTGGTGCTATCTCTGGCATAAATATTTCCTTATCTCTTAAGTCAATATCTGCAACAAATGACTTTAAGTAAGCTATTGAAACTGGTTCTTCAACTAATTCTCTTCTACAAGCATCCTCACATGGATGAGGACATACTCTACCTATACTTGCTGGTAAAGGTAATTGTTCCTTAATAAGCTTAAGTGCTTCCTCAAACTCACCATTAGCTATAAGTCCTACATATCCTTGACAATCTGTACTTCCAGGACATGCTCTTTTACATGGAGCATAACAATCTCCAGTATGGTCTGACAAAAGTAATTCCAAAGCTGTCTTTCTAGAGCTTCTAACCTTTGCAGTATTTGTATTTACTACCATTCCATCACTCGCTACGGTAGCACATGATCTTAGGAGCTTAGGAATTCCTTCAACCTCAACTACACAAAGCCCACAGGAGCCGTAAATCTCTATACGTTCATCAAAACACATAGTAGGGATTTCGATTCCATTTGATCTTGCTATTTCCAATATGGTTTGACCCATATTCCCTTGTACTTCTTTACCATTTATATTTAAATGAATAACAGTCATAGTTATCACCCCTACCTTCTAGTTTATTTCAACTGCACTAAACTTACACACGTCATGGCATTTGCCGCATTTAGTACATAATTCTTGATCGATCTTATGTTGTCCTTTCAGCACTCCTGATATAGCTTTTACCGGACAATTTCTTGCACATATTGTACATCCGGTACAATTTTCTTTTATCTCATATGTTATGAGGCTCTTGCATACATGAGCAGGACACTTCTTATCTCTTATATGAGCTTCATATTCACTTCTAAAGTTTTTAATCATGCTTAGAACTGGATTTGGTGCAGTGATTCCTAATTGACAAAGTGAACCTGCTTGTACTTCTCTAGCTAGGTTTTCCAGGGTTTCTATATCCCCTTCCTTGCCCTTTCCTTCAGTAATTCTTTCCAAAATTTCAAGCA
Organism: Tissierella sp.; assembly: GCA_036844705.1. Taxonomy (GTDB): domain Bacteria; phylum Bacillota; class Clostridia; order Tissierellales; family Tissierellaceae; genus DAIUFH01. Next base: position 16,055 of record DAIUFH010000035.1, on the reverse strand, counting down.
TTCTCTTAGTACCTAAACGACAATGAATACATTTACCACAAGACTCCTTTCTTGTAAAGGAAAGGAAAAATTTTGCCATTTCAACCATACATGCAGTCTCATCTATAACAACCATACCACCTGAACCCATTATAGCTCCTACTTTAGTAACAGATTCATAATCTATAGGTGTATCAATTAATTCTGCAGGTATACAACCTCCAGAAGGGCCACCCATCTGAACTGCCTTGAACTTTTTATCGTTTAATATTCCTCCGCCTATATCATAGATAATTTCTCTTAGAGGCATCCCCATAGGTACCTCTACAAGTCCACCCTTTTTTATCTTTCCAGTCAATGCAAATACCTTTGTACCCTTCGATTTTTCAGAGCCAAGTTTTGCATATTCAGCTCCGCCATGTCTGAAAATCCAAGGAACATTTGCAAAGGTTTCAACATTATTTATATTAGTTGGCTTATTCCAAAAGCCTTTTTGTGCTGGGAAAGGTGGTTTCAATCTAGGCATTCCTCTTTCGCCTTCAAGAGACGCAATTAATGCAGTTTCTTCACCACATACGAAGGCTCCAGCACCAGCCTTAATTCTAATATCGAAGTCAAATCCTGACCCAAATATATTTTTACCTAAATATCCTGCCTCTTTGGCTTGTTTAATGGCAATTTCCAATCTCTTAATAGCTAGTGGATACTCTGCTCTAACATAGATGATACCTTCATTAGCACCCATTGCATATCCACCAATTGCCATGCCTTCAAGAACCCTATGAGGGTCTCCTTCAAGTACACTTCTATCCATAAATGCACCTGGGTCACCTTCGTCTGCATTACATACCATATATTTAGGAGTTGCTTTTTCTCTATAAGCAGCATTCCATTTAAACCAAGTTGGAAAACCTGCTCCTCCTCTACCTCTTAATCCTGCAACCTTGACTTCTTCAATTACCTGTTCCTGAGTCATCTCTGTTAGTACTTTTTTCAATCCACTATATCCGCCATTGGCTATGTATTCATTGATATCCTCTGGATTGATATAACCACAGTTCTCAATGGCAATCCTTACTTGTTTTTGTAAGGCCATATTGTCAACTTCTGTTATCTTAGATGATTCATCCAATTCCTTTTTAAGAGCCTTATCTAAAAGACCCAAAACCTTATCAGCAGATACCTTTACACATCTATCTAAATGACCCTCATCATCATAAAAGTCTACTATAGGCTCCAAATGGCAAGAACCAACACAGCCTGCAATCTTTAAATCTATATCAAGTCCTTTATTGTCGATTTCTTCTCTTAAGGTTTCATAAACCTTATTCGCTCCAGCTGCTATTCCACAACTACCAAGACCCACAACGACTTTCATGTTAATTTGCCTCCTTTGCTAAGGATTTTGTCTTAATTTCTTTCAGGATTTTCTTTGCTTTTTGGGGTGTAAGACTACCATAAGTCTCGCCATTTATCATCATTACAGGGGATAAACTACAACACCCTAAGCATGCAACATTGTTAAGAGTAAAAAGCTTGTCCTCTGTTGTTTCACCATCATGTATATTTAGTTCCTCAATAATTGCTTCCTCAATTTTATCTGCTCCGTTTACGTGACATGCAGTTCCTTTACATAGCATTATAAGATTTTCACCTATAGGACTAAGTCTGAACTGTGCATAGAAGGTCGCGACTCCAAAGATTTGTGCACTTTTCACTCCTGTTTCTTGTGCTATATACTCAAGAACAGAAAGTGGAAGATATCCGTAGATGTCTTGAGCCTGTTGAAGAATCGTAATTAAGCTACCTTTTATGCTTTTATACTTTCCTAGTACCTCATCGAGCAGGGATAAATCCACATCTGCATCTACAAATTTTGACTTTAAATCTTTTGCTCCACAGCAGCCCATGATACCACTCCTTTACCTTAATTTTGACAATAATTATATATTATATCATAATTATTTTATGAAATCGTTTTCAATTTTATTAAAAACATTATTATAAAAATGATATAATATATAAATATGTCAGTCGATTTGAAATAATACATTTATATTGTATTACTTTGATACATGTAAATCAATACTAAAAATGACCTATCATCAGTTTAAGGAAAACCACTTTAATTGGGTTAGTCATGAAAAATCCCGTATAAAATACGGGATTTCCGGGTTTTTGTACTAGCAGCAGAATTCTCCACTAAATATTATTACTAATAACAGGAAGAAAAATAATAGTGAGTCATCAGTTTCTCCTCCACCACCAAAGAAGCAGCCATTAGAGAATATAATAACTAGAATTAAGAAGAAGAATAGTAGTGAGTCATCCATTTCATTGAATCCGCCAAAAATTCCACCTTTTCTATGTTCAGTAGCTAATATTTCTTCAGACATGATAATCCTCCTTTTAATTTATTTCTCAATTTATATTATGACTACTACTTCATAGTGGTTACAAGTAATCACAATTTAATCGGAAAAGGAGGACATGAATTCTATTCTCCGGCTATTGACAAATACTTTACCTTTATACTTGGGGACCCAAAATATCCATTACCGGGTAATCCAAATTCAAGATCGTTTCCTATTATTTCTATACTCTTAAATAACTCATAAAGATTGCCTGCTATAGTTATCTGATGTACAGGTCTATATAACTTTCCATCAAGAATCTCATATCCGTGAGCAGACAAGGAAAAGTCTCCTGATACAGGATTTAAACCAGAATGCAGCCCTGCAACACTGATTATATATACACCATGGTCGATTGTACTTACCATATCTTCGAAGGACATATCCCCATTTTCGACATAAAAGTTACTAGGGGATATGGATAAGGTTGATTTATAAGAAGCTCTAAATCCGTTACCTGTTGACTCTATACTTTCCTTATTTGCAGTCTTCCACGTATGTAACAGTGACTTAAGGACTCCCTTGTCAATTATTTTCTTATTTCTTGAACTTGTTCCTTCATCATCAAAGGTTCGTGATGCAAATCCGTTTTCATATAACGGATTGTCAACTATTGTTAATATCGGATTTGCAATTTCCTCACCTATTTTACCCTTTAGAATCGATATATCTTTTTGGGCATTATCTGCAGAAAAAACAGATGAAAATGCCTCTAGTATATCTGCAAAAATATTATTTTTCAATATTGTAGGATAATTTCCAGATTTTATAGATACCGCTCCAAGCATAGAAATAGCCTCATTAACTGCTTCCTTTGCAATTTCCTTGTAGTCAACAGTACTTAAATCCGTAAACACCCTAAAAGCCATACCAGTCTTTGTATCTTCTCCATCTTGAACAACTACGCTGACATAAGCAATTGCTCCATTGGATTTATCAGATAAACTAACGCTTTTAGTATTTACAATCATTCTTTCCTGTTCAAATTCTTCATAGCCACATGACTGAACCGCAACAACTCTTTTATCTAAAGTTAATGCCTCTTTTTCAATATTCAGGGCAAAATTGATTTTATCCGACATGGATGTATCAGCTAATATTTTATTATATAAATTTAACTCCGCATATTTTTCCGATCCATGGAATATTTCATCTACATCCGTAGCATCAATATATTTCCCATTTTCATATGCCTCTTCTATTAACATATCTATGGAGCTTTCATCTAATTTCTCTGTATATGAATAACCCATCTTTCCATTTGTCACACCTCTAAGAGATAGACCTCCTGATTCAGAAATACTGTATTTATCCAGTTCTCCTTTAAATACTTCGATCTCTATATTTTTATTGGATATTAAAAATGCTTCCATATCCTCCATTTTCTCTTTTCCCTTTAGCAGCAATTCATTTATCAATTCCTTGTAGCTCATTTATTCTTCCCCCTTTCTTCCGCCAACTGTAAGCGCCTTAACTCTTATTGAAGGCTGACCTACATTTACGGGAATTGAGCCACTTTCCGCTCCACACATTCCCTGACCAAGTGAAAGATTATTTCCTACCATATCTATAAGCTCCAACACTTTAGTTCCCTTACCAATCAATGTAGCACCCCGAACAGGTTTAATTATCTTTCCATTTTCAACAAGATATCCTTCCATTACTGCAAAGTTAAAATCCCCTGTTGCAGGGTTAACACTACCCCCTCCCAGGTTCTTGGCGTAAAGTCCTGACTCAGTATTTTCAATCATTTCTTCTAATCTAGAATCTCCAGCATCAATGAATGTATTATTCATACGTGAAGTAGGAGCAAATTTATAAGATTGTCTTCTTGAAGAACCTGTAGAAGATACCCCCATACGTCTTCCGTTCAATTTATCTACTAAATAAGATTTTAAAACACCATTTTCTATTAAAATATTCCTTTGAGTAGGAGTTCCCTCATCATCTATATTAGTCGTTCCCCAAGCATTTGAAATAGTACCGTCGTCAATTGCAGTAACTAATGGTGAAGCAATTATTTCCCCAAGTTTACCCGCAAAGGCTGATGTTCCTTTAGATACAAAAGAGGCTTCCAGAGCATGACCACATGCTTCATGAAACAATACACCTCCAAATTCATTGTCAATGATCACCGGCATAACACCACTTGGACAATAGTCTGCATAAACCATTGTCTTGGCAATTCTTGAGGCCTCAATAGCTATATCCTCAACATTGACCTTATCATAGAATTCAAATCCCATTGATGCCCCTGGAGCACAATATCCCTGCTGCATCTCCCCATCCTTTGACGCTACAGAACCTACCGAAAATCTTGTTCTAACTCTTGTATCAGAAGTAAGTAATCCCTCTGTATTTGCAACCATTATATTTTGTTCTTCTTCCATGTAGTTTACCATTACCTGAGAAATTATAGGATCATAATTTTTTGCCTTTACATAAGCTCTTTTTAATAAATCTATTTTTTCAGCCTTTGGAATTTTACTTAAAAATTTTTCTATAGGATTGTAATTACTCGTAGATCTCTTCATTAGATTCAAAGTTAGATTGGTACTTGACGAATTTAAAGCAGCCCCAGCTTGCTTGGCTACCTTAACTAAATTCTCTTCTGATGAATCATTCGTATAAGCATAAATGCTGTTGAACTTATCCAATATTCTGATTCCAACTCCATAATCTCTTCCGGAAATATTGTTCTCAATTAATCCACCTATTAATTTTATACTACTGTTAGTCTTATCCTCAATGAAGATCTCTGCAAAGTCTCCGCCATTTGATAAAGCGGCATTTAACACGTTTTCTATTACATTGTTACTTAGCAAAATATCACCCCTTCATTTTTTTATAGTCTACATTATATCAGAACACAAAGAAAAAACACAGTAGAAGCTACTGTGTTCATGCTGATAAGTCTAAATCTATTACTATTCACAGCTAATTTTATATGGCGTCATCCAGTATTATTCTGAACCGCAGGTGAAGAATCTAGGGTCTAAATCCGGGATCCTTCGAAAGCAATAATCATACTGTAAAACTCAGGATGACAAGAATATATGCTAAGGATGACAACCGGTTTGACTGTGAATAACCTAAACCTATGATCTAGCTAACGTAGAAGATTAGTGATGGTGTCCTCCCTTATCATCGTTTAATAAGAAGAATATAAGAATGATCCATATTATCATGTTGTCATCAAAGAAACCACCTATTCCTCCACCGCCTCCGCCAAATATACCGCCGCCATCACCTGATAGCAGTAGAATTAGCAGAATTATAAGGATTATGTCATTGTCTTTACCAAAGATACCGCTAAGCATTCGAAAACCCCCTTCAATAGAATTAATAATATATTATTCAATGAAGGGATAATGTGTTACTCCAGTTCGGCTCTAAGCTCAACGATGGACTTCTTTGAAATATTCTCAAGTGGAATTTCTAATATCCTTATGATATTATCCAACGCTTCTTTATTTTCTACCTCAATTTCCATATATGGATAAGGATATGTCTTTTCATCCCATATGTCTAAATCTATCCTTGCTCCCTCTAGAACATACGATATCCTTTCCTTGTGACCAACTTCTATCTTATCAAAACCTAGATCTTTAAGAATTTGTAACATTGTATCTTTATCAGATATTTCAGTATTGAGTTCAATGTTTTCTCGCAAATCATTGTTTTTAATATTCTTTTTCAATGTCAAGGTGATACTTTCATTATTATTTAATACATCCTTAGTTTGCCTTATCCTTAAATACGCATCCAAATAAGACTTTATAGGTCTTTCATATGAATCTACTAATGTATTAATTTGAAACTCCTCGGACAATTTTTTACCGCCAAGCTTTACTATTTTCTCCTCAACAATATTCAAATCCATATTTAATACTTTTACTTCTAATTCTTTAACCATCATAACCCTCCTAGTCCCTAAAGATTAATTTAGGCTTGAAATCCAGATAATCGCTGGACACACAGTGAAACTCTATACCTTCTATATTTCCTTCTACAGCATACCTATGACCTTCTGCATGAAGATGACCATAGATGCAAATATCTACTCCAGATGATTTCATAATATCTATAAATTCATTTGGACTTAAATCCATATTAAAGGGAGGATAATGCATAAGGGCAATCTTTCGCTCAACATCTTCAAGACTATCTAAGGATAGTTTTAATCTTTGTAGTTCTCTTTCAAATATTTTTTCATCATCCTTAGTAAAATCCTCATTATCCTTTGATATCCATCCCCTAGTTCCTACTATTCCTGTTTCTTTATATTTATAACTGTTGTTATATAAAAAAAATATAGACTTTAGCTTTAGATTGTTAAGCTTTGAAAGACTGGTCCACCAATAATCATGATTACCTTTCATAATAATTTTTTTACCTGGTAAATCATCTATTCTTTCTAGATCCAGCTTAGCTATATTTAATTTCAATGCCCAGGAGATATCTCCCGGAAGAAGAATCAAGTCTTCTGGCTTAATAAGATTTTTCCAATTATCTAGTATTTTTTCTTCATGATGAACCCATTTTTCACCGAAGATATCCATAGGTTTTTCCTTGGAAAAATCAAAATGTAAATCTCCTATAGCATATATCATTCAAACACCTCATCTTAATGTTTAACATTAACTATTAAAATTTGTATTTTTCAACATTTGATGCTTCATGTTAATGTTGAACCTTAACTTAATGTATTTAGATTAAAGTCCATATTCATCTTTTCAAGCAATAATTTTTCTCTATTATGGCAAGAGAAAAGTATAATTTGTCTATCCTTGCTTATATCATATAAATAGTTAAGTAAATTTTCTAAACGTATGTCATCATATTGTATGAAACAATCATCAAGAATTAATGGCAAATTATCATCAGTTATGGAATTGATAATTCCAAATCGCAAAGAGAAATATAGCTGATCTATAGTGCCTCCACTAAGATAGTTTATATCAATTATTTCCCCAGACTCAGGATTTATAACTCCTATCCCAAGTTTATTGTCTATTCTTACGCCCGAATACTTGTCATTAGTAATCCTTTTAATTATTTCTCCAACCTTTACATTTATTTCAGGGGCAAACTGATTTTGAATTTCCTTAGATAACTTTTCTATAGTTGATATAGCAAGCTCCAACGCATTCTTCTTTTTATCTAAAATTTTAAATTCATCTGTTTTTCTCTTAATATCCTCTTCAATATCAACTAGCTTGGAAATCCTCGGAGTCAGTATGTTTATTCTTTCATCATAACCTTTTAGTTCTAGTTTAATATCATTTAATTCTTTTGTATATCCATCTATTAGAGCCTGTATATTCTCTTTTGTCATACCGAGCGAAGTCGATAAATCTCCATCCTCATCATCTATCTCTGTTTTCAACTGTTCTATACTGTAGTTTCCTAAGATTTTATTGAGTAGCTCCTTCTTACTATTATATTCAATAATCGTTTCATCATAAATATTTTTGTTTCTTAAGCCTAATTCAAATTCCTTTAAATCTTTGCAACAATTACTTTCGAGAATTTGCTCTAATTGATTTGTTAAACTCAATTTCGATTTAGTAATTTCACCGATCTTATTTTTCAATATATTTAGCTTAGTTTTGTTTTCATTTAATGAATTGATTTTATCACTTTTAATTAGGCTTTCATGTTTTTTAGCTTCATAAAGGGATTTTAATTCAAGCTTTGTATTTACACTATATTTTTCAAGTATATTCTTTTGCTTTAAATCAATTTCTTCAATATTAGTTTTTTTATTTTTCTCTACACTATATAGTTCATTTAACTTTTTTTCAGTTTCCTGTAACTGAGAACTAATTTTTCTCATATGTAGAAACACAAATATAATTGGAATTATGGCTACTTGAATTAATAAGGAATTTTTGATATCACCACTAGAAATGAAATATATCATTCCTAACAAATATACAGTAACCATGCATAATAATCCCATGGAGTATCTTGTCTTCAAATATTGCGTTTTTTCATAATCCCTTCTAGCAAACTCAATTGTGGAGGATTCATTGCTAAATAACAGCTTGTTTTTCTCTTCTTCCAAAGAATCAAAGAGTAGATAATCCTTAGAAATTTCATCAGTCGAAGCATCATTTTCATCATTTAGATTTTCAGATAATTTAACAACATTTTCTTCTAATTCCTTAGCTTGAATATTAACTTCCTCAATTTTACTTGAAAGTACATTAATATTATTTGATATAGTCATGCCTTTAGAATAGTCATCATTAGACAAGGATTTATATGAGGAATACTCATCTAGTCTTGTCTTTAAAGAATCAATAACATCCTTAAGATTTATTGCCTCCTTATAAAGAGCCTTCTTCTCTTGGTATAGTACCCTCCCTAATTGTTTCTTTCCAGACTCCAACTGGGAAGCTAAATCTTCTTCCTTTTGTTTAAAAGCATTGAACTTATCTAAAATATTATCGTATTCTTCTTTCAATTTTAGGATTTCTTCTCTTTCTTGTTTTAAAGAATTTATAGTATCAGAAAGTATTCTATATCTGGATGTAGGTCTAGTCATTGAACCTATCTTGTCCTGTTGCTTGTTTAAATCATTAATGGCATTTTCTACAGAAATCCTATCATCACGGGAAGAGCCGATATTTATTAGCTTGTCCCTTACTTCAGTAGCCAACTTATCATCTGTCTTTGAGCTCATTTGTTTTATGGATACTGTATTATCATATACAACACTGTTAAAACCAAAGAAATGATATCCTGGCTGTAGGACCTTAGAATTTGCACCTGTAGCTACATTATTTGAAATATCTTCTCCAGTGTTTTCAACTATTACCTTTGTTGACTCCTTATTCTTTGTAAATTCTCGTTCAATTCTATAGATGGTATCATCCTTTTCCAGGGACAAAATACCTGCATACCTCCCACCATTCCAAGGCTTATATTTACTGTGTTCTTCCAGATAGTTTCTTTGTCTACTGCCTGGCTTTAGAAATCCATAAAACATGCCATCAATAAAATTGTGAATAGTTGTCTTTCCACCTTCATTTTCAGCATATATAATATTTATACCATTTTCTAATTCAATATCTTTATTTTTAAATTTACCAAATCCTATTAATTTTAAGCTTTTTATTATCATATAATTACCTAACCTTCATCAAAGCATCTAGACCTAAATATAGTGCATCCCTGATTGTATCATCGTCTAGATTCTTTTCCTTCATATTTTTTATATAGAGACCTATGATATTTTCTCTATTTGAATCTTCAAGTTCATCAAGGTCATAATCAGGAGTTGTTTCATCGATAAGCTCCAAATGGTAAAAAACATCATCTAAATCTGTTTTAAAATTATTAATATCTATGTCTCTTTGAATATAGCCTTTAAGTTTAATTCTATAAAAATCCATACTTGGGTTTCCTATATTCACTTCTTTTATCTCATTAACTATATCTAAATGACCCATGTTTTCATTCAATTCAATAGTTATTTCATAAAATGTCCTTTTACTAAATGGCATAAATTCTATTTCAGTCTTTCCATCATTGATTATGCCTTTAATAATCCCTCTAGGACCTGTTTCTCCAAAGTTCAAAGGCTCGGGGCACCCGCAATATGCTATATTAGAATTATAAATATTTGGTTTATGTATATGTCCGAGCGCAATATAGTCCATATTCAATTTCTTGAGTTGATCAATTTCCATAGGAAGATATTTAGATTCCTTGCCAATATCCCCATGGATAATTAGTATATTATTAATGTTTTTATCTAAATCTAAATTTTCTTTAAAAAGATCATTCTCATTAAGTTCAGGTTTGTCCCAGCTATATCCATAAACCCTTGTATTTAAATGTGGAAAGTCCTTATATTCTAACCCTATGGTATTAAATATTGTAACATTATCACTCCATTCAATTCTTTTGTAAAGAGACTTCACATTTAGTAAATCATGATTTCCCGCAGATATAAGTACATTTACATCATTGGCTGTTTCTAATATATCCCGAACCCTCTTTATATCTCCCAGCGTGAAATAATCTGCCTCAAACAAATCTCCAGATATAAAGAGAAAATCAGCACATATCTTTACACTATAATCAACTATTCTCTGAAATGTTGACCATAGCTCGCTTCGTCTATTATATGCCTTGTCCTTATCAAAGGAAACCTTATTAAATTGTAGTCCAAGATGTAAGTCAGCAGTATGTACAAATTTGATCAAAAAATCACTCCTTTAAAATCAGTTAGTAATAGTTAAAACCCTTAAACCCGAGATTCTTCGGAAGTAAAGCTTATCCTGCCCGTCTCAGAATGACAGTCGCTTTATCATCCCAAAGCCTTCTTTACGTCATTCTGAGCATAGCGAAGAATCTCAGGTTTAGTTCTTAGTTCTTAACTCTTAGTTCTTATCTCTTAATTCCTACTCCCTGAATATCATTTTGTAAAGAACATTTCTCTTGATTCCTACAGCCTTTTGAGGACAAAGTTCATGGCAACAGAAGCATCTTATGCAGCCAGTTGTATCTATCTTCACCTTGCCTGAATCCATAGATATTACCTTGGCTGGACAGTTTTGTTTACATATACCGCAGGATATGCATATATCATAATTTATTATGGGATAAGGTCTAAGATTATCTAACAACCATTTCTCAACAGATTTTGGAATCTTCCCGGAGATATAATTAATATGGGTTGACTTAGGAAGTCTAAAGTGTTCAACCTTCATATCAGAAATATCATCTCCAAAGATTTCAATTTCATCTTTTGAGGTAAGTAAATTTCTTTTATATGATTCCAATATGGTAGGAGTATTTTCAATACCTACAATTTGTGTTGCAATATTATCTAAATCATAGGTATTATCTCCTGCAAGAATTAACCCTAGGTTTCTTATAGAACCGCTTGATGGTCCATCTCCTTCCATAGCCTCAATTCCGTCCAAAATAGAAAACACTGGCTTCATATACTCACAGATATCAATCAGCATATTTGCAAAATGGTCTACATCGTTCATCTTTAAATGATAATCTGCCTTTATAACACCAGGTATAACTCCAAAGAGATTTTTTACAGCTCCTGTATATGTCATCATAGTATGTGTCTTCAATTTGCCACAGGAGACTATATAATCCATCTCAGTAAAAGCTTTAACTACTTTCATATTTTTAAGATACATTGCAGACTCATTGTGTATATCAATAGAATCGGTGTCAAAGTTAAGCTTACAGCCCGTTCTCTCAGCAACCTCAGTCATTCCACTAGCATCGTATATCACTTTTAACATTCTTGCTAAAAATGGTCCTCCAGGACTATCCCCTATAGTCACATCATGTCCTCTTTCCTGCAGAAATCTTACAACCCCTTCAACGACATATGGATGCGTTGTTACGCCATCTTCAGGTTTGTTTTTCTTTAGTAGATTTACCTTTACCAATACTTTACCGGGTTTCATTTTCTTTACAGAGTCTAGCCCTTCAAGAGATGTATGCACACTACCCAGTACTTTTTCGTATTCATAATTTTTACATTTAATTATGCCAATTTTACTCATTAGATTTCTCCTTAGTAACTAAATCTGCCAATTTCAATTTCTCCCATTATTCTTTTTATATCGCTCATATCTATTGTTTCTTCATAATCGTAGCAATTAATAACACCACAAGCTTGCCCTATTTTTAACATCATATCAAAATCATAATTTCTTTCAAGAGCCAAAGCATATCCTCCCAGCATATAACCATAATTTACTCTGCACGTATCATTCGATATACTAGGAATACCTACCCTAAATATATTTTCAGGTGTTAATACAATTGAACCCTTATGTCCTAAAGAAATAACGACAATACTAACACCTTTATCCAATATATAATGACCTGCTTTGATTATTTCATACTCAAAATCTAGCGTTAATTTCGTTATGTCCTCAAGCTCATCTTTATCCATAACTACTAAATATGGAGCAGATTCCAGTCCAAGACCCAATTCTTCCCCTTTAAGGGAAAGTAAAACCTTTTTATTAAGATCTTTTCCTCTTTTTACTATATCATAATATATTTCCTTTGGCATATTAGCAGGTGATTTGCCAGTAATACATATTATTTTTGCTTTATTAATAAGCTCGATACATCGTTCAAACAAGCCATCTGTTTCTTCCCTTGTAATTCGTGGGTCTTTAGAATATATTAGAGTTTCTTCATTTATGGAGCTTAGTAATAGACAATCAGACGTTTCATCCTTTATTTTATAAAATTCATGTGAGATATTTGCTTCGCTAAGTTCACTTTCAATAAAACTTCCATTGATGCCACCTATAAATCCGCTAACAATCACATCTTCGTTCAAACCGCTCAAGAAATAGGCTAACTCAATACCATCACCACCTGATCCATAAATTGTATTTTTTGCAATATTAATTCCGTTCTTCTGAATGTCATTTAGAAAATATTTTCTTTTAAAAACAGGATTTAAATCAATAGAAAGTATCATTTTGAGCTCACCTCCAATTAATAATATTATATACTATTATACACTTTATTGCCGAAATTTGGGTATATTAATATTGGTTGCAAATCATTACATATATCCTTTATAATAAATTTAAAAGGTATAGAATATAACGTATTGGAGGTATAGACAATGAAGGATTATTCCGCATTTGATATATTAGGCCCAATAATGATTGGTCCCTCTAGCTCCCATACCGCAGGAGCAGCAAGGTTAGCTAAAATTTCAAGAGAAATAGCAGGAGACGAAAAATTCAACAAGGTAGAATTCTATCTTCATGGCTCCTTTGCCAAGACATATCGAGGTCATGGTACTGACAAGGCTTTAGTTGCAGGAATCCTTGGCTTTGATCCCGATGATGAAAGATTGAAGGATTCCTTTAGGATAGCTAAGGAAAATGATCTAGAAATCGAATTTATAGCGACTGATTTAGGATATCAACACCCAAACACTGTAAAAATAGTTTTTAAATACCCTCATAAAAATGATTTTTGCGTTCAGGGTTCTTCGATTGGAGGTGGCAATGTAATTATTAATGAAATAAACGGGGATATATTGGAATTTACGGGAGTATATCCAACTATGATTTTAAAGTACCCAGACAAAAAGGGAATCATAAGTAAAATAAGTTCAATTTTATCCGAAGCTGATATAAATATTGCCACCATGAAAGTTTCAAGAGAGGGAAACGTGGCAACGATGCTTTGTGAACTAGACGTAGGTCTGGATGATAAAGTAGTAAAAGAGATATCTGACTTAAGTGAGATTACTAGTATGAGATTTATAAATACGAAAAGGAGCTAATTATGTTTAATAAAGGAAGTGAATTACTCGAACTTTGTGCAGCTAAAAATTCAAAGATTTATGAAATAGTATTGGAGAAGGAACATCAAGATACACAGATATCCTACAATAAACTTAAAGATAAAATGAAGGAAACATTGGATGTTATGAAATCCTCTGCAACCGCCGCATTGAATAAAGAGATTCGTTCTGTATCAGGAATAACAGGCGGTAATTCAAAAAGAGTACAGGACTATATGAAAAGTGGCAATACACTCAGTGGTAAATTTATGAACGCCGCTATGGCAAAGGCACTTTCTACTTCAGAGGTAAATGCTTCAATGGGTAAAATATGTGCTTCTCCTACAGCAGGAGCATCAGGAATACTTCCAAGTGCTATGTTATCAGCACAGGAAAAATTGAATTTAAGTGATGATGATTTAATAAATGGTCTATTTACCGCAGCAGGTATCGGAGAAATTGTTGCTAAAAATGCTACTGTTGCAGGTGCCGAAGGTGGTTGTCAAGCCGAATGTGGTGTAGCAGCTGCAATGGCAGCTGGAGCCATAGTAGAAATGGCCGGCGGAACTCCAAAGCAATCATTGGATGCTGCTGGATTTGCTTTGACCAATATTATGGGTCTCGTTTGTGACCCAATAGCAGGCTTAGTCGAATATCCTTGCAATTTAAGAAACGCTTCCGGTGTTGTCAATTCACTTATATCTGCAGATATGGCATTGGCAGGTGTGGAAGCTTTAGTCCCATTTGATGAAGTTGTTGAAGCAATGTATAAGGTAGGTAAATCATTGCCAGAAGCCTTGAGAGAAACTGCAGAAGGTGGTCTCGCAGCTACAGAATCAGGAAGAAACCTAGCAAAGAAAGTTTATAAATAATTTAACCTCCCATTGGGAGGTTTTTTATCTTATAGATATATATTTCCATTTGTTTGTTTTAAATCTTATTTTTATCAATAGCCATCTCACTAGTTGGTCAATTAGCATTGATGCCCATGCACCCATAAGTCCCCATGCTAAAACTCTGACAAAATAAAAGGCAAATACGATTCTTACACCTAAGACTCCTATAAAAGTAGCCACAAGAGTCCATACAGTATCCCCTGCTCCTCTTAATCCCCCAGAGGTTATTAATTGTGCTGTTTGGAAAGGCTGAATAAATGCCATAAGCTTCAATATATCCGATGCTTCAGCAACTACCTGCGAATTATTAGAATAAAAGCTTGCAATGAACGGACCAAATAAGAAGAACAAGATAGCCATCAGCACAGAAATAACTGCTCCAATTTTACTACATTCCTTTATATAGCTTTCAGCAAGTTCAGGTTCACTTGCTCCCAAACTTTTACCGGAAAGTGTTGATGCTGATATACCAAAAGCCTGACCTGGAGTAAAGGACAAATTCAAAATATTGATACAAATCTGATGCGTTGCGTAAGCAACTGTACCAAGACTTGCAACTAATTTTGTAAATATCAATATTCCTACCCTGAAAGCAACCTGTTCCAATGCTGCAGGCATGCCTATTTTTACTAAATTATATAAAATATCTTTATCAAATGAAAATTTGTGTTTTAAACTGACATGAATTGTACTGTCCTTCTTGGATATGTACTTTATCAATAATATAGTTGCTACAACCTGGGACAACGCCGTAGATATACCAGCTCCTGTAGCACCTAATGCAGGAAAGCCCAATAAGCCATATATCAATATCGCATTACCAAATACATTAGCAAGATTTGCTGTAAGATTTATTTTCATTGGCGTTTTAGTATCTCCTGCTCCCCTTAAGGAAGCAACCAATGAAAAGTTAAAAGCCTGGAATATAAAACCTAAGGTTACTATTCTGAAATAATTTCTTCCAACAGCCATGGTGTCTGAATGAGCTCCCAAAAATGTCATCATACCATCCGTAATTCCAAGTCCTAAAAATAAAATAGGTATAACTAAAAAAACTTGAGTGAGTATTATAATATGCTTAACTACTGACTCAATTCTATCCTCTTTTTTAGCCCCTATATACCTAGCTACCATGGCAGTTGCCCCTGCATTCAGTGCCTGTACCAAAGATAAACCTATAAAAATCAATTGATTTGTAATCCCAACTGCAGCTATAGATGCTGTAGCTATATCTACCTCGCCGAAATTTCCCAGCATTATCATATCGACCATACCAAATAAGGTTCCAAGAAACAATTCTATAAATACAGGACCTGCTATTTTAAATATTTCTCTTCTCTCTTCTTTTTTTTGTAATTCTACCTCCATTAAATGCACCTCTTTTTTATTTAGATACCCTAAATATTATAGCATCATTGATAATAAATGGCAACGCCATTTATTATCAATATCAAT
>DAIUFH010000034.1:0-22093 GCA_036844705.1 Tissierella sp. | reverse complement strand
TTCCCACGTCATTTTTTAGGTTTAGCTTACTTGTTCTATTGATTTATTGGTTTATCAAATGGTTCTTCAAGGTCATAATGACCCATTAGTGAGTCTGTTTTTTGACCGTCAACTAAAAATTGAACTCTGTCAACAGTATCCAATTCGATTAAGCTTGCAACTATTTGGTTGATTGTATAAGTCTCCTCCAATGATCCACCAAACATCCCTTCACGTGCAAAGTTTACAAATGCAGTTTTATCAGCAACTTCAACTCCAATTAGCTTTGCAGATGAAGGTATAACTGTAGATACCCCTTCTGATTCTGGACCTTCCATCAAAGCTTTTACAATACTTTCTTCTAAGCTAAAATCGCCAAGTTCAATTTTTCTGTATTCAGGAACAAGCTTTTCTAAACTCTCATCTCCTGTTTCTATATATTTATCACTAACAAAATATAAAGCAACCTCTTTAGAATCAGAATCTGGAGTCGGATCCACCACTTCATCATTGTCCTCAGGTTCTTCCACTACAGGATCATCTGTTGTAGGAGGTACCTCATCCTTTTTACATGCTACAAGACTTATAGTTAATACAAATATCATTAGCAATGCTATTATCTTTTTCATTATTCATATCTCCTTTCCTAATAACAGTATACAGCATAGATTTCAAATAAAAATAAAGAAATGTTAAGAAAGTATGAAGAAATATAGAACTCTTTCTAAAATCAAATCTCTATACTAAATATACTTCCAACTCCTTGGGTACTATTGACTGTAATAGTCCAATTATGCCTATCGATTATATTTTTAACCAGAGATAGTCCAATGCCATACCCCTCTATACCTGAAAGTGTATGTTCTAGTACCCTAAACCCTCTGTTAAATATATTCTTTAATTTATCTTCATTTATACCCAATCCATTGTCTTCTATTGTCACTAATATTTTACTATGTTGTCTTTTAATAGAAATATCCACATAATTAAAATCCTTGTCATCATCCTTATATTTAACAGCATTTTCGATTAGATTTAAAAATACTTCTCTAATCTTATCTCCATCACAATATACATATATATTTTCATCTAAATCCGATTTAATTATTACATTATTGCTATTTGCATAAGGTGTAATAAATTTAATAGTGTCATTAAGTAGCCCTGAAATATTGATCTTTTTTATATCTAAATTGATTTCTTCCAGCTTAATGGAACTCATAAGAAAATTCACTAACTCTCCCATTCGGTTAGTTTCTCCTTTAATATCCTCTAGGTACTCATTGTAGATGTCAATTGAGTTATTACCTATTAACAATGAATCAATAAGGGCGTTTATTGATGTTAATGGAGTTTTTAATTCATGTGAGATACTGTTTATTACTGATTTTCTATTTTTTTCAATATGATTAAGTTTCATGCTCATGTCATTAAAAGTTGAAATCAGCTTACCTACATCTCCTTTTTCGTCCCTTTCAATCTGATAGCCTAGCTGACCTGAGGATATTTTCCTTACTCCCATCGTCAATATTCTTAAAGACTTAGTTAAACTGGTAGCTGTTATAGCAGTGAGTATCAGTGCTATCAATATGGCAAACTCTGATATTCTGATGATGTCTTGCTTTAGACCTTCAATATCATTATTTATTGAGTTTAAAGAAGAAGAAACGAGAACCACACCGATAATTTCATTTTCAAGTCCAGTGTTTAGCCTTATTGGAACTGTAAGCTGCATTACTTCTCCATATATACCTGATTTTGGTATACCTCGAAGACTGCTTCTTATTTCTTCATTATTTAAGATTTTATTTAAGTAGGAATTGAAATTGTCTACCACAACGTTTTTTTCCGCATCTAATATTAAAATCCTTGCATTTGCTTGACTAGCATAGCTACGTACCAGCATTCTGCCGTAAATGATATCATCCAGATTTCTTTTATAGGTATCAGCTACAATATTAGCGGTTTGAAACAACCTATTTTCTTCATTTGTAATGCTTCTAGTTCTGTAATTGTTTATGATTACAACTCCAAAAATAGAGAAGGTAAGAATAATTATTAAACTATAAGTCACTAACATCTTAACTCTTATTGAAATAATAACCAACTCCCCATTTAGTGATTATAAGCTCAGGTTCCTTTGGATTATCTTCAATTTTTTCACGTAAATTCCTTATATGAACATCAATTGTTCTGACATCAAAGGCTTCTTCTTCCCATACAAGCTTAAAGATATCATCTCTTGTATATACCCTTCCAGCACTTTTGGCCATTAGATACAGCATATCAAATTCCTTCGCTGTAAGCTCTATTTCTTTATTGTTGATGTAGACCTTCCTTTCATTAAAATTTATTATTAAATTTCCAATTGATAAATTATTGTTTCTATTATCTTGAAATCTTTTGGATCTATTAGTTATGGCCTTAATTCTAGCTATCAATTCCAAAGTGTTAAATGGTTTTGTCATATAATCATCTGCGCCAAATTCAAAGCCTAAAATCTTGTCGTAGTCTCCATCCTTAGCTGACAGCATAAGAATAGGCATATTATAATTTTCTCTTATCTTTTTACATAGCAACATACCATCGGTGTCGGGCAGCATTAAGTCCAAAATAATAAAATCTATCTCTTGTTCTTTAATGATTCTTTGGGCATCTGCACCATTATAGGCAGCAAAAACTATGTATCCTTGTTGTTCAAGGCTATTTTTTAATCCTTTAACTATTAATTTCTCATCATCTACAATCAAAATATTTATTAAGACCACCTCATTTTTAATTCTTTAAACTCTCCAATTCTTCATAGGCTTCGATGAGTTCATTTTCTAATTCTTCCTTCTTGTTATAAAGCTCATACAATCTTTCTGCATTATCATTATTTTGTTCCATATCCTTTGTGATATTATCTACGCTTTCTTCAAGCTCGGATATTTTCTCTTGCAATTTACTTATTTTATATGCATTATTTTTCTTTCTTTCAGGTTTTTCGTATTGCTTTTTAGGTGTTTTTATTTCCTTCTCAATTGGTAAATCTGTTTCGAGTCTCTTTTTTATTTCCAAATAATCCCTGTAATCATAAGGATAAAATTTTGTTTTATTACCATCTATAATCAATATCTTGGTAGCCAGCTTATTTACAAAATACCTATCGTGAGATACAAAAAGAATAGTACCATCATAATCGGACAAAGCTTCTTCAAGTACCTCTCTTGAATCGATATCCAAATGATTTGTAGGTTCATCAAGAATCATCAAATTCACCTTATCAAAAATTAGTGAAGCTAGTCTTAATCTTGATTTTTCACCACCTGACAGAGACTTGATTTTTTTGAATACATCATCTCTGATAAATAACATCTTAGCCAGTTCTCTACGAGCTTCCGACTGTGTTAGTTTATGCTTTGATGAGAAATAATCTAATATAGACAAATCCTCATCTTCAAAGACTACATTCTGAGGCAAATACCCAATACTTACATTAGAACCTACTCTAATATTACCCTTATCAGGCTGCATTTCACCTAGAACAATTTTTAATAGTGATGTTTTCCCGCTTCCATTTTCACCCATTATGCATAGTTTATCGCGATAAAATAGTGTAAACGATAAGTCATCGAACAAATTCTTTTCGGCAAATGTCTTGCTCAAATTTTCTATATCCAGTACAATTTTTCCAGATCTACTGATACTATCAGTATTTATTTTAAGCTTAGCATTTTCAGCATCGGGCTTGTCTACCACCTCAATTTTATCAAGACGTTTTTCAAGCTCTTTGGCATGCTTATACATCTTTTCACTATCTCTCATTGCGCCCCAGATTCTATATCGTTCTATCTGTCTTTCCATCTGTTCTATTTTACGCTGATTGTTTATATATGCTTTGTATGCTATCTCAAAGCGCTTTTCTTTTTCTACAACATAAGCACTGTAATTTCCATCATATATATTTGCTATATTTGGCTCCAGCTCAATAATTCTACTTGCTACCTTATCTAAAAATTGTCTGTCGTGGGATACCATAAATACAGTACCTTTGTAATTGAGTAAGAAATCTTCCAGCCATACTATTGAGTTGATATCCAAATGATTTGTAGGCTCATCTAGCAAGAGCAAATCCGGCTGCTCTAATAGCAGCTTAGCTAACAATACTCTGGTTTTTTCTCCGCCACTTAACATATTGAAGGCTTTGGTTTTAAAGCTATCCGGAATCATTAGACCAGTACAGACCTTGTTTATATCCGTATCTATATCATATCCTCCCATGCGCTCATATTCTTCTAAAAGAAGGCCATAGCTGTTCATAAGAGATTCTGATTCATCCTTAGACATAGTCTTCAATTTATCTTCCTCTGCTTTTAACTTAGATTTCAAAGCTTTAATATCATCAAAGGAGCTTTCCAATATATCCATAACTGTAGTTTTGGGAGGACATTTAAATATCTGATCCAGATATCCGACTTTTATGCCCTTTCTAAGGCTGATAGTTCCACCCTGATATTCCTCTATTCCCACTAGAATCTTCATCAATGTAGATTTACCACATCCATTTTGACCGATAAGTGCAACACGTTCCTTAGTTTGTATATCAAAAGAAATATTTTCAAGTATTTTGTTTGCTCCATAGAATTTGACTAGGTTATTTATACTACATTCAATCATTATCTCACCCCGTATATGGTTAATTATATTTTAAGCTAGTTTAAAGGTCAATAAACTATGGTTTAAATAAAAAATGATAAAAGAGTTTCATCTACTCTTTTATCATTTTACCCTTACTTACTATATTTATGGTTGTAAATCTTTCCGGCATTTAGTGCTTCTCCCTTATATTCATATAGTTCACTGACTGTGACCAACTGGAAGCCTCGGTTCAATAGCCCTGGAACGATGATATCTACTGCTTCGGTTGTACTTTCGAACATGTCATGTAGGAGTATAATATCTCCATCCTTAACCTGTGATAAAACATGGTTCGCAATTTTTTCCCCATCTTTAACCTTCCAATCCTTTGGATCTATTGACCATAGAATCATAGGCATGTTTATGGTAGACTTCAATTTATCGTCATAGGAACCATAGGTGGGCCTCATGATTTTGGGTTCTATCCCAGTTACAGATAATATAGCTTTTTGAGTTTTATCAATCTGATATCTTACCTTATCCTTAGGTAGGGAAGTCAACTGAATATGACTATAGGTATGATTTCCTATTTCATTTCCCTCATCTACAATACGCTTTACAATATCCTTATGCATTTCAACTCTATTACCAAGTACAAAGAAGGTTCCGACTACATTATGCTCCTTTAATGTATTTAATATAGGGATAGTTGCCCTTGCATATGGACCATCATCAAATGTAAGCGCCACCATAGGTCTCTTAAGTGATATTACCCTTGATGTCTCTGTTGATGTTTTTATTGATTCATTATTTTCCACTTCATCACTGGTGATTATTTCAATATCTATCGGTTTTTTTGCCATATAGGTTTCTATGGACTCAAAATTCATAAAGTTAGGACGAATATATTCCTTAAGCATTATATATGGGATTCTTAAAATATCTTCATCATTATCAAGGAAAAACACAATGCTATCATTTTTTAGAATGAAATTTGAAAAACTATCCTTGTTGAATTTAATAGAATCGTCTGAAACATATGACCGCAATTCTTCTAAGTAGTCACCTCGAAATATATTGTTTAAATGTATTCTTTTATCTTTTTTATGGTCATAGTTAATAGTTTCTACACGAAATTTTGGTTGTGCGTAGTAGTACATATTCTCAATTATTGTAAACTTAATACTGATTATATCATCCTGAGAACTGTGTACTTCATAATCAATGTTTAGCTCAGACTTATATATAGAATCAAGAATTCCAATTTTATAGAAGGTATCTTTAAACTTATTGATATTTCTATTTATCAAATCCAAGATATCTTTATTTATGCTTCTATCCTCAAAAACGGGATAATGAGCTCCTATTACTAAATGGTCTCCATATTGAATAATTGATTCCATTGTATATATATCATCGTTTACACCCATGGAAACTGTTATGTCACTTGTTTCATCCGTTATGAAAATTCTTATAAATACTATACTAATAATTATAAGAAATATTATTGCAACCCTCTTTTTCATATCATCATACCTTTCCTATTCTTAACTATTATATAGGTAGATTATGGATAATATGACATATCTACAATTTCGCCTTATTCACCTCATAAGTTTTTAGGTACATTATATGTTGATTACCTATAAGAGTAACTGTAATAAGCGTAAAATTAAAGGCATATTTATTGCTATATAGGACTAGTTTATTTCAATAAAAAATAGGGGTGATTAAAATGGATAAAAAGTACATACTTGCAGTACCGAATTTTAGTGAAGGACGTAAACAGGATGTCGTTGAACAAATAGCTGAAACAATTAGAAATAGGGAAGGAGTTAAACTAATATCTGTAGAACCTGAATATGATTTCAACAGAACTGTATTAACCATTATTGGTGAGCCTACACCTTTGAAGGAAGCTTTATTAGATATGGCTGCAAAGTCTTATGAGCTTATAGATATGAGAGTACATCAGGGCACCCATCCTAGAATTGGCGGACAAGATACTATTCCACTATTTCCATTTATGAATATCAGCTTAGACGAATGTGTAGAGCTTGGTGAGAAAATAGGCAAGGAACTGTTTGAAAGACACCATGTTCCAATTTACTTTGCAGGACAAAACGCAAGAACCGAAGAGAAAAAAAGCATTTCTTTTATTAGAAAGGGACAATATGAAGGACTAAAGGCATTGTTAGAGAATAAGGACAATCCTGATTATGATTTAAGAAAACCGGATTTGTCGATAGATGGCAGATTGGATTCCAAATATGGTGCTACCATAGTATCAGCTGACATGGAAGGGCTAACAGCATATAATATATTTTTAGCCACTGAGGATGTAAATATAGCTAAAGCTATAGCAAAAGCAGTTAGGGGACCAAGTGGAGGATTTTCAACTACAAGAGCTGTAGGGATAAAATTCCCTGAAAGAGAAGGAGTAGTGGTTTCAATAAATATGTTTGATTGTGATAAAACACCACTGTATAGAGCATATGAGTTGGTAAAGCTGGAGGCTCAGCATTATGGTGTTGCCGTAACAGGCTCTGAGTTAGTAGGACCAGTGAAGCTTGAATATCTACTAAATAATTTAAATCATTATCTTGGACTTCAAGGGTTAAAAAAGGAGCAGATATTGGAGTATCATTTGATGAAGTAAGCGTTATAAGAGCTAAGAACTAAGAGTTAAGAATTAAGAGTGAAACCCGAGATCCTTCGATAGTAGGTATAATACTGCCAGGCTCAGGATGACAGAAGGCTTGTTATCCTCAATTACGATCAGGATGACGGCGGTTTTGTCATGCTGAATGTTAGTGAAGCATCTCGGGTTTGTTACTTATGCCAAAATTATCTTTAGGATATACTTATTAAATAATGTATAATAGATATAGTAACTTACTTGATTGATAAATGGTGGTGTAACATGCTAAAGATTACTGATGATATATTAATGAATAGAGTTGAAAGGAAAGACACATATATTAAAGGAAGACAATATTACAATATGGGAAGAGTCCGGGAAGTTAGGGCAACGCCTAGTTATGATTACTTTATGGCTAGTGTACAAGGCTCTTCAATTTACAATACTATTGTCAAATTTGATGAGTATAATAATATTTCTTCAACATCATGCAGTTGTCATGCATATAGAAATTTTACGGGTGATTGCAAGCATATTGTAGCTTTATTGCTGAAGATTAGAGAATATGATAGAAATGGCATGCTCGAGCGAAAGAAAAGTGAAGGAAATCTTGAAAACATTATCCATCAATATAGAAATAGGACAATTGAAAAGCAAATACCTGTAAATCTTGAGATAAACTATGAAATAGAACATGATGGCAATAGCATCAATTTTAGAATAGGGGAAAATAGGCTATATGTAGTAAAAAGTATATCTAAATTTATATCTAATTTAATTTATAATAAAGAAACATTTTTTGGAAAGGAGTTTACCTTTTTACCAAATGTTCATTATTTTAGAGAAAAGGATAAAGAATTAATAGAATTTTTGAAGCTACTTTATGAAAATTATGAATCCGCTTATTTCTATGGGGATAGCAAAAACTTTTCAGGTAAGAAATTAAGGCTCACTCCTTTAACTGAAGAAAGATTCTTTGACTTAATGTCAAATAGGGAATTTAATATGAAAATTTTCGATAACTCTTATAATAACATCACAATCACTGATGAAAAAATGGAGTTGGATTTTAAGCTTGAGGAAAATGAAAGTGATTTAATTTTGGGATTAGATAGTGACTCATTGGTTCAGTTAACCGTAAACGGTGACTATTTCTTATACAATGGTAAGGTTTATAGATTAGATTCAGAGCAAAGAGATGTGCTATTACCCATATACGAAGAGATATTTACTAAAGATATAAAGAAACTTAGAATAAACGATGACATGAAGGAAGCCTTCGTATCCGAAATATTGCCTAAGATAAATAAAGAATCAAATTTAAAAATTGATGAGAATATCAAGACTTCCATATTTAGCCCTGAATTAAATGCATCCATCTATTTTGATAGAATTGATGAAACTATATTTGGAAAGCTTCTTTTTAATTACGGAGATATTGAAATAAATCCATTTTCTTCGGAGACATATAAAAAGGATCCTTCTAGAATTTTAGTCAGGGATATAAAAACAGAAGGTAAAATACTATCTCTTTTGGAGCAAAGCGAATTCAAAGTAGAGAATGGAAGATTTTTCCTGGAGGAAGAGGAACTTATATTTGACTTTATAAATGATATTGTTCCATTGTTGCAGAATTATTGCGATGTATACTATTCTGAAAGCTTCAAAAATATTGGATTTATAGGCTCCAATAAAATCGCAGGTGGACTTAAACTGGACACAAATCTGGATATGCTGGAATTTAACTTTGATATTGAAGGTATAGACTTCTCTGAGTTAGGCAGTATATTTAGGGCATTAAAAGAGAAAAAGAGATATTATAAACTTAAAAATGGCTCCTTTTTATCCCTTGAAAGCAAGGAGTTCCATGATATGGTAGATATATTTGACCACCTTGACTTAAATATAAATAAATTAGAGGATGGGAAAATAAAAATTCCTAAATATAGAACTATGTACCTTGATAAGCTTCTAAAGGACAAAGGGATGGACTATGTTAAAAGAAATATAGATTTTAAAAGATTGGTTAGGGATATAAATGACCCTGAAGGCAGCGAAATAGAAACTCCTTTAGGACTTAATGCTAAACTAAGAGATTATCAGATATTTGGATTTAAGTGGTTAAAGACATTGTCTAAATATGGATTTGGAGGGATCTTGGCAGATGAAATGGGACTAGGAAAAACAATCCAGGTTTTGACATTTCTTCTTTCAGAAAAACAGGAAAAGAAATATGGAGCTAATATCGTAATTGTACCTACCTCTTTAGTTTATAATTGGGAGGAGGAAATCAAGAAATTCACTCCAAGCTTGAAAACTCTCATAGTAAGTGGCACTAAAGATGAGAGAAATGAGTTGATAAAAACTGTAGCCGATTATGACATTGTAATAACATCTTATCCACTGATGAGAAGGGATATAGAGGAATATCAGTACTTTACATTTGAGCATTGTATATTGGATGAGGCGCAACATATTAAAAATCATAGCTCATTAAATGCAAAGTCAGTGAAGAATATCAATGCTAAACAGTATCTGGCTTTGACTGGGACACCAATGGAGAATTCATTGTCGGAGTTATGGTCCATATTTGATTATATTATGCCAAATTATCTTCATTCATATGGAAAGTTTTCCATGAAGTATGAAAGACCAATCAGTAAGGAAAATGACAATCTGATATTAAAGGATTTATATAATCATATACGACCATTTATATTACGTAGATTAAAAAAAGATGTTCTCAAGGAACTGCCTGATAAGATAGAGCAAAAATTTATAGTTGATATGACAAATGAACAGAAGAAATTATATTTGGCATATTTACAGGCAATAAAAGGTGAAATATCAGATGAGATAAATACCAATGGATATAATAGGAGTCATATAAAAATATTGGCTGGATTAACAAGACTTAGACAGTTGTGTTGTCACCCGGGAATATTTATTGAGGATTATAAGGGAGACAGTGGTAAATTAGATTCCCTAGTGGAAATCGTAGAAGAAGCTGTAAAGGGTGATCATAGAATACTCATCTTCTCCCAATTTACAACGATGCTTCAAAAAATAAAAAATACATTTGAAGCTAAGGGAATTAATTGTCAATATCTTGATGGCAGTACCCCAATGAAGGAAAGAGGAGAGTCTGTACGAAGCTTTAATAAGGGAAGAGGAGATGTATTCCTTATTTCACTAAAGGCAGGAGGTACCGGACTAAATCTTACATCGGCTGATATGGTAATTCATTATGATCCATGGTGGAATCCGGCAGTTGAGGATCAAGCCACAGATAGAGCCCATAGAATTGGCCAAGAAAATACAGTTCAGGTAATTAAACTAATCACCAAAGGGACCATTGAAGAAAAGATATTTTTACTTCAGGAGCAAAAGAAAGAACTGATAGATAAGGTAATCCAAGAGGGAGAAACTCTCATTTCAAAACTTACGGAAGCTGAGATTATGTCTCTTTTTGAATAGATATTATGTAAATTTATGAATTTTAATAATAAGGCAAAATGAGGAATCTCTGTTTTAATTCGAGACTTCCTCATTTTTTTAAATTATTTTCTACTGATTATTTTTTCGCCCTCATAGAAAACTTGAATTATATCATCTTGGTTGACGATATCCAAACCAGGGATACCATTTGCAACCAAGAAGTTTGCGTCCTTACCTGCTTCGATACTTCCATATTGCTTATCTTTTCCCATGACCTTTGCAGGATTTAAAGTTAGTAGCCTTAAAATGTCATTCACATCATATCCTAAATGTCTCAATCTCTCCATAGATTCATGTGCAATTTTCATCAGAGACTCTGGTCCTTTTATTCCATTGTCAAGGAATTTTAGCCAAGGGGCTTTCTTGGATGGAGGCAAATAACCATCTGTTGAAATTGAAACTTCTATACCATTTTCTACTAGTTCAACTATTTCTTTAGGACTATTAGGAGGCAAATGGGTACCTCCTAAGGGTGTTGCAACAATTAAAATATTTTTCTCCTTCACTCTTTTAATTTGTTCTATTGTAATTCCGTGGGCATGATGAATCACATCAAATTCAGCATTTATAGCCATTTGAATTGCATCTTCTCCACCTACATGACATCCAATCCTTTTATTATGTGAATGAAATATACTCGAAATATGTTCCAGCTCCTTCTGTGTATAAATGATTTCTCCGGCCCTTGGAACGTATGCTTCTTCAAAATTAGCAGGTGTAGCATTTATAAATATATTTTCTCCAGGGTATTCACTATTTTCTATTAATCCCTTTAGTATACTTTCATCTAACAGCATTTCCTTTAAAATGGTATAAGAACCTGTTATACCAGAAAAATGTGCAAGCTCAGGCAGACCTATAGATATAGTTGATAAAGAAAAAACCACATCAATTGGTAAGTCTTTTATCACTTTTAAATAGTCATCTTTAGTATAATTAACACTTGGATGACCACATATTTGTTCACCAAGAGCTGTAATTCCAGAGGATAGTGCCTCTAAAATTAAGGTTGAACTACCCATTAGATGTGTAGACTCTGTTATAGGAAAAATTGATGATGGAGCATATTCCATTACATGTGTATGACAGTCTACAAGTGAAGGAGTTACTATATAATCGCTAAAGTCTAAAACCTCCATGCGTTTATATTTTTCACTAAGTAGGGAATAATCACCAACCTCATTTATCATTCCATCTATCACGACAAAAGAACCATCATATATTGTTTTATACTTATCATTGACCGTTACTAATTTTCCTGCTCTTATTAGATAATCTTTTATTTTCAATTTGTCACCTCACTATATGATTAATGGCGTCAGTACATAGGCAAGGACAAAAGCTGTAATTAACCTAATTACAGTGCCTAAAAGGGCTGATTTTAGGATTTCTTTCTCATTTAAATCTGATATACTAGCCCATGTAGTAGGAATCTGACCAAATATAACTGATAGAGGTAGGCCGGAATTTGCAAGTATAAATGATCCTACTATTAATCTAGGATCAGTAGATTCAACTACTTCAATTAATTGAGCCATAGCAAGAGTTGGACTTGCAAGTATTGATACTATACCAGTGGATGGCTCTATTTGAAGTATCTGTAATACAGATGCCAATCCAGATTCTATATATGCCCATATACCAAAAAAATCTAATACTCCAACAACAGTAAATACAGCTGCTATCGCTGGTATAATAACCAGAAGCAACAATTCCGTTCCTTCAATAGCAGAACTAAATAATGTCTGCAGCATAGGAGTATTTGGTGTAAATCTAGGTAGTTCAACTAATTCTACTCTTTTTGTATCCTTGTAAATAGTAATTTTAAGGAGAAGTGGTATGACTATAAGAGGTGCAATTATTGATAGAAGAATAACCGGTAAAGCAGGTATGCCAAATTTGGCTAGTGCTATTAAACCAATTACAAAGGTTGCAAAGGACTGAGGAGATTGAATCATCGTTGCAATTGCCATTTTTTGTTCATCTCTTGTTGCTTTAGCCTGAACCAAAACAGGTCCTGCAATTCGCCCCGCTGCATTTATATCACCCAAAACATTATAAATGCCTGGTATGATAACTGAAGGGTTTATCTTGAAGAATTTCATTATAGGTAAGAACAATCTGATTAAGCCATCAGTAAATCCTAAACGTTCTAGTATTCTACCCACTATTACGCTAACGATAACTGCTACCCCTACATTACTTATGAGGAATATCTCAATAGCTACAGGAAATACCCTGGCAATTATTGCATCTATAAGGTCTGAAAGTGAGCTTGGTGAGAGGAATAATATTATTACTGATAGGATTACAAGACATACTCCTATTATCTCGTTTCTACTCCATTTAGTCCTAGGTTGATTATTAAAATCTCTCATAATAATCCCTCCTTTAATAGTACTAATATGTTATTCTAAGGATAGAAAATTGTTACGAAACCCTTTTTTTATTTTGAGTGAACAATAGGAATAACCGCCTATGGTAATTATAAAAAGGAAACCCAAGATCCTTCGCAAGTATCGAGGATGACATACTGATTTCATTCTGAGCTGTACCGAAGAATCTCGGGTTTAATTGTGAATTGTTTAAAACTCAGTAACCAGACTCTTAATATATTCATTTCTCATTATATATTTCATTACAGGTACTCCGATTATAGTAACGACTACAAATTCAGAAAGCATAATTTGTCCGGTTACTAAAAAGAAATTAACTGGCTCAGTTGATAAAAACATTATTTCTAGTCCTACGATAAAACTAAAGAATGCTGGCCAAATACTAGCTAAAAATATATTTTTAGTCTTGCTCATTGCTGTTAGAGCTAAGAAACTGCCTAAGCTTCCAAAGATTACATCAATAATACCAAAGGGACTAGCTATATTGGCAATTGCACATCCTATAGTCAATGGTATTACGTAGAATGGATTGAAATAAGCCAACAGAGTCATCATTTCAGATAATCTAAACTGCAAAGCTCCATATGCAGGTAAAGTTAATGTCGATATAGCATATAGTGCGGCTACCATAGCTCCTCTAACAAGTTTATTTGTCTTCATCATTTTCACCTACCCCAAAGTCAGTATTATTCCATAGAATTTCGATATTTTTCATATCTTCTAGGTAAGAGTAATTGTTCCTAAACCAAAATATAAGTTCAGGATCAGCTTTCACTGGAGTAGTATTATCAACATAGATATTGATGCAGCCTCTTTCAAAATGTTTTAACAGTATATCTATATCCCTAATAATCATTTCCTTGGTTTGTCCTTTTACTCCAACTAATAGACAAATAGTGTTAAAGGATTTGGCCACCTCTTCAGGGCTATTGAAGATTACACCTTTTTTTAAATATTTATTTCTAAAGTCATCATCAAAGGTTTCAATACCGCATTTAAATTTTACATTAACTCCGGAAAAATAATTCCTTATTTCATCAAGCCTGTCCCTATAGCTATAATGAACCTCAAAATAAAGCTCCTCTATACCTTTTCCTAATACTATGTCCTTTATATTCTGTAAGCTTTCCTTGGGTAATTCAAATACACTTGCTGAATTTATTACCTCTAGTTTCTTAAACTCTCCAGTTACATCCTTTAAAACTTCTCGATTAAATTCAATAATACTGGCTCCATCCTCGCAATTATCTAAGATATAATCGCAAAAAAAACATCGCCCCCATTTGCATGGGCGCGATTTTAATAGTACAATCTCACGTGGATTTTTCTCAAAAATCCTACTGTATCTTATCATTTTATCACTCCCTTGATTTTTTAAGTGGGTCCCAAGGAAACACTTTGAATATAAATAGACCATAATAACTTATCATCTTTTTATTATTAATACAAGTATTAATTTAAAACCTTATATAATACCATACATAATTAATCCTACGGTATTTATGGCAAAATTTGCAAACATATGAACAAGCCACGAATTATATATATTCCCATTTCTTATATTCAACTTGTTAAATATTAACCCTCCTATAAACAATCCAATCAATGACACTATAAACAGTATTGGATTAAACCAATTTGCTAATATGGCTACATGGTATATAGAAAAGGCAAAGGCACTTATACTGTAAGACATTACCAAGGGCATAGTCTTGTTCAAATTAAAGAATATGAACCCCCTAAAGAAGAATTCTTCCAATAATGAGTTAATAAAGGAAATATATAAGGATACATAAATAAAATTATCCTTATTTACACTTAGGCTACTATCTAATATGGTTTTTATATTATCCAAATCGATAAATCCTTTTAAGATAAAATAGGCAGCTATTATAAAAATATAAATTCCAATGCTTAATATAAAGGCTTTTATTAACTCCTTTAAGGATTTGATTTTAAAGAACTCCATAACTGGGGTTATATGGACTTTATAAGAATAAATAAATGGAATAATTAGAAATAATATAATCTTAATTATAGATTTTACCATATATCCAGGTTGTATATAAAAATCTACTATATACATTAATATAATCAAAAATGTAATTAATAATATTAGTCCTATGTTACTTCTTTTAGTCATTTCAACCATCCTTATATTATGTTTTCATTATTATAACATAATTTAAATCAATTCAATCTATTTTCTTACTTGCAAATATAGTATAAAACTAATATAATAGTTTTAATTTTTATTTATGTAACGTTTTAATGAGAGGAAGTAATTATTATGGAAAAGCAACTTAATAGCAACATAAAAGAGGGAATTTTATCTGCTTCTCCTGTGGTGATAGGCTATTTACCAGTGTCAATAGCATTTGGACTATTGGCTAAAAATACTGGAATATCCTTTGTAGACACTGGTCTTTTTTCAATTATCGTATTTGCAGGGGCTAGTCAGTTTATGGCACTGGATTTAATCAGTGCTGGAGTTAGTGCAGGGAGTATAATTCTTTCAACATTTTTACTGAATTTAAGACATTTAATGATGACAGCTTCTCTTTCAGTAAAGATGGATAATATAAAGAAACCTTATTTACCTATAATTGCCTATGGGATAACAGATGAGACATTCTCCGTATTGTCCTTCAAGGAGGGGCAATTAAGTCTACTCTATATTTTAACAGTAAACATATTATCAAATCTATCGTGGGTACTTGGAACTATTATAGGTTTTTTAGTAGGTGAGATAATACCTAAAGCGTTGCAATCAAGCTTAAGTATAGGTCTATATGCAATGTTTGTTTCCTTGCTATTTCCTAATTTTAAAAAGGAAAACAAAATACTTATATTATCAATATTAACTGCAATTATATATATTTTAATTTTCACAACTAAGATTTTTACATCAGGCTGGGATATTGTTATTGGAATAATATTGTCATCAGCATTAGGAGTATGTATATTTAACAAGGATAAGGAGGTTGAAGAGAATGAGTAAGTTTCTACCATTAATAATCGGTATGGGGTTGGTTACCTATATACCAAGACTAATACCATTAATCTTCTTGTCCAAGAAAGAGCTAAATCCAAAGGTAAAGCAGTTTTTGGAATATATCCCATATACATCACTTAGTATTCTAATAGTTAGAGGGATATTGACATCATCACAGGATATGATGCTGCCTACCTTTATAGGACTAGCCGCAGCTGGATTAATATCCTATTTTAAATCGAATCTAGTTCTATCTGTTCTTTCAGCTATCTTAACATCTTTTTTAATAATAAATATACTTTAATACAAACTATCCTAGGCTGATGTCTAGGATAGTCTGCTATTTCAATAGAGAAGCACCTTATGATTAAAGCATTGCTGCACTTTCGAGATTTTTTTTACCTTGTCTCAATGCCATTTCGTAGAGAGCTTTATTTTTTATATTAAGTTCACCATAGGTTTCTAAACAGTTAATTACAATCGGACAGGACTGCATTCGCTTTAGGGTACTTTGGAAAGTTTCTTCGCTTATAGGCTCAAAGCTTTTTTCAAAGAACACTTCTGAGGCTAAGTCCTGTGCAAGTTGATAGTCTATGTCGTTTTTATGGAGTATTCCTGTTACAAAGGGTATTCTCTTTTTTTGCAGAGTTCTATATTCTGCTATGCCTGTTCCGTCTCCTGCTATTACAAAAACCATGGGTACACCCTTAGGACGTTCCATTTCGAAGCTTCCAAATAAAGGATTGTAGCTGCCGTTAGACAAGTCATATAGTTTGCTAATGAGTTCCTTTTGAAATATTTCCTTAGGAGTTCCTATATGGGTGATATATTCTCCCTTTACACACATAACTAAATCTGACACCTTCTGTGCCATATCCAGTTCGTGAAGTGACATGATTACTGTTATACCACGTTCCTCTGCCAATGTCCTCAAAATGTTGAGAAGTTCCAGCTCATAGTGTATATCCAGAAAAGATGTCGGTTCATCCAGTACTATTATTTCAGGATTCTGACATATAGCTCTTGCAAGAAGGATTCTCTGTCTCTGACCATCACTTATCTCGGTAAAATCCCTATTTCTTAATTCCCAAGCATTCACAAGCTCCATTGCATTTCTTACCTGGATATTATCCTCCTTCGAGAGTATGCCCAGCATACCAGTATAGGGATAGCGCCCTGTTGCCACCACATCTTTGCAGGTCATAAGCTCTGTTTTCAGTCTGTCTGTCAGCACTACGGCAACTTTTTGTGCCATATCTTTGTTGCTCATATTTTCTATGGATTTATTATCAATATATATTGTCCCGCAGATGCTTTTGAGGTGTTTTGTTATACTTTTAAGGATTGTTGATTTTCCTGAACCGTTTGGACCGATGAGGGTAAGTATTTGTCCTTTTTTTAAATTTATTTCAATATCCTTAATCAAAGGCTTTCCGTTATAGCCTACGGTCAGTTTTTTTGTATTAAAAAAATATTTCGTATTCATT
Organism: Tissierella sp.; assembly: GCA_036844705.1. Lineage (GTDB taxonomy): Bacteria > Bacillota > Clostridia > Tissierellales > Tissierellaceae > DAIUFH01. Next base: position 4,477 of record DAIUFH010000034.1, on the reverse strand, counting down.
ATTGTACTCTCTTCCTTAGCATAATGTATATTACTATGGGTACTCCAAAAATTGAACTGACTGTACTTACACTCAGTTCAACAGGAGCAAACAATGTTCTGGCTATTAGGTCACATCCCAGACAGAAAACAGAACCGCCTAGAAAGCATAGAGGAGTGGCAATAAGAGGTTTTGATGTTCTTAAAAAAGATTTTACAAGGTGTGGAACCGCTATGCCCACAAAGGATATAGGCCCTGCAAAGGCGGTAACACAGGCGCAAAGAAAACTTGAGAGCAGTACAAGCATAATACGAAACAATTTGATATTAACACCCATATTCTTTGCATAGCCTTCTCCCAGTTGGTAAGCCCCTATGGGCTTTGACATAAGAAATACAATCAACGATGTGGGAAGTACTACCGAAGCCATTACTCCAACATCTCTCCAGGAAGTTCCGGAGAAGCTGCCAAGAGACCAGTTATGCAGGTTTACAATATTGGCATCATCAGCAAAGGTAATCATTATATCTGTAATTGCAGAGCATATATATCCTATCATGACACCGCATACAATAAGCATTGATACACTTTGAACCCTCCTTGATATAATCAGAACAAAGCCCATTGAAAGGATTGCACCTGCAAAGGCGGCTGCTATCAGGGATGCGGAACTGACAGAGTGATACCTGCTGAGTATCGTAATCATAACTAGGGCCACCATCATTTTTGAACCAGAGGAAATTCCAAGCACATAGGGTCCTGCAATAGGGTTGTTGAAAAAGGTTTGAAGCAAAAAACCCGATAAAGCTAATGCACCGCCTAATATAATGCTTGCCATTATTCTTGGAAGACGTACCTTCCATAGTATATTATAATTAGTTTCATTTCCTCTTCTGTGAAACAATATGTCAATAATATCTTTCACAGAAACATCTACGCTTCCTAATTTAATATTCAATAAAATTAATACCGCAAAGAGAATGATTAATACAGTCAGTGTTATAATGTACCTTATATAATTTTTATCATTATTTTCTTTCATTTGGTTTTTCCTCATCTACCGACGGCAGTTTGTACATAAAATTTAATTCTGTAAGGTTACGGTCATCATCTGTAAGCATACGGCCAATATCCGAAATCATAAGTCCAAACTGAGTGGTTTCCTGAAACATATTCTTGCTTGTGCACCAGACGTTGTTGTTTTGAACTGCCTTGAAGTCTTTCAGCAGGCTGTTTTTGCCTACAAGTTCTTCAATAGAGGAAAGTTCTCCGTCGATAGTGCTGTTATATATTATAAAATCGGCATTCTTTGCCGTAGCGTAAAATTCCTCCATCTCAAGGGTTACTGTACTGGTGGCGCTCTCAGGATTTCCAAGGTGGTCAAATATATAATTTCCGCCGGCAAGTTCAATCATTCTTGTCACATAATCCCCTGATTTTCTGGCTATGGCGTTTCCAGAAGAGCTTATATAGAAAAATGCCACTGTTTTATCTGTTTTTTCTTGTCCTTTAAGCTTGTCGATATAGTTTGACTGTTCATCAAAGAGCTGTTTTGCTTCTGATTCCTTTCCTGTTAATAACCCGTAAAGTTTTATCCATTCGGTTCGCCCCAAAGGGTGAGATTCATAGCTTGACTGGTCTATAAGTACCGGGATACCCAATTCCTTCAGTTTATCCTTAACTTCCGGAGTATGATTTATCATTGTAGATTCTATGGCTAAATTGCAATTGTTTGACATAATTAGCTCGTAATCGGGAATGTTGTACTTTCCCGCATAAATGATATTGCTTGACTCCATTGCAGTCCTCGCGTTTTCGATATACCAATCTTCTGCTTTTGTACCGGAAAGACTGATGGCATCCAGAGAATCTAGAGCATCAAACAGGCACATGGCTGAAGTGGCAACTAAGTAAATGTTATTAATGGGCTGTTTCAGGACTGTAATGTCCTCATCTATGTCTGTTGGAATGTCTTGATCCTCTGGTACAACTAGGTACTTGCTGCCGTCAGATATAGATATGAGGGAATAACCGCCCCTGTAGTAGTCCACATTAAAATTTCTAGCATATTTAAGTTCCATGTTTCCTTGGAGATTCAATTGGTTTATCACGCTTTTTTTACTTTTATCCATGTCATGACTGCATCCTGAAAACAACAAAATCGCTATAATAACTATAGCTATTAATAAGCATCTTTTCTTAATCATAAAAATACCCTTTTCTTTATTTTGATTTAAGTGTAGCCGAATCAAACCTGAGAGTGTAATCTATATCGTGGGGAGCACTCATGGCTACTGTCTGAGCAGTTACCTCAATATCCTTATCCATTGAAACTGGAATTTCAAATGTGGAATTTCCGGTGGTATTAACAGGATAATAGTAAACTTCGTCTATTAACATATACTCATAACTTGGACTGCCCCATATAATAGTTGCAGTCATTGTACCATCTGTTATAGTAATATTCGCAGGTGATTCTATGCTTGTTCTGCCTGAGCCTCCCGCGAGGGTAACTTCTGCAGTATATATGCCATCTGGTACAGAACTTTCGGTTATGACATCGTCGGATATCATTGTTGAGCTAAATACTAAGACACGATCATACCATTTCTCTTTGCGAATACTCCATGCAGCACAGTTGATGTTCTGATTAAGTGCTTCAACAGGTACTTCATAGGTGTATTTGCCTTGGGAGTTTTCAACAAAATATATGTATTTGTCTTCAGTATCAGCAAGAGCTTCTTCTTCTGTTCCCATGTACAGCTTCTCGTAGCCTGTTCCGCTTAGGGTTAAGACTGCTGACATCTCTCCATCTTTTACGGTTAGCTGTGCATCAATTATTCTGAACATTGAGGAACTGGAGGAAACTTCGATACTGTAGGTACCGTCCTTAATTTGATTTCCGTAAATAGGCTCTTCTTCTAATTCTTCTAATTCTGTTTCATTTTCTGTATTATCTTCTTGAATATTCTCTTGATCTGTACTTTGTAAATTCTCATTTTCCTCTGTTTCAGGGTTATTTTGAATATTACAACCTGTGAGGATTGTTAGAATAACTGATATAGTAAGCATAAAAGTCAATATTTTTTTCATCTTTTTCATTACTTGATTCTCCTGAATTAAATTTTTTTACTGTTAATATATAATATAGGGCTGACTGTATACAGCCAGCCCTAATATTCTTATTCAGCTATAGTTTCTCCTACATGTTTAACAATAATGTTCTGAATTCCTTCATATTGACCCAGACCTTTTAATACGGTTTCGGTTTCAAAGCCTTCAGCTTCAAATGTACTCTTCCATGAATCATCTTCATCGCCTGCCATATCATTGTTTGCATGGTCTCCTGCAACTATCATGAAAGGTAGTAAGACAACTTTTTTTGCACCGGATTCCTTAACAAGAGCCACAATATCATCCAGTGACGGAGTTGCTTCCACAGTACCGATGAAGTAGTTGGATTGACCTGCATCGGTAATAAACTGCTGGAGCTTTGCATAAGTAGAGTTTGCTTCATGTTCAGTTCCGTGACCCATGAATACAATTGCAGTTCCTTCTGTGTCATAAGACTTTGTCTCTTCTGTTATTACCGAAATCGTTTCTTCATAATCTGCATCAGATGAAAGCAGAGTCTTGCCCATTTTAAAGCTTTCGAATTTATCTTTGTATGGAGCTACTTCATTGATTACATCATCATATTCATAACCGCTCATTACATGAGTAGGCTGTACCACAACTTCCTTTATGCCATCAGCTACCAGGCGATCCATTGCTTCTGTTACATTGTCAATCTCAATATTGTCACGTTCTTTAAGCTTGTCAATGATAATCTGACTTGTGAATGCTCTGCGAATTTCGTAATCAGGATAAGTCTTTTGAAGTGCATTTTCAACACCACCGATGGATAAATCTCTGTTGTCGTTATAGCTTGTACCAAAGCTTACTACTAGAAGAACCTTGTCAGGTGAATTACTTGTTGGGGTTTCAGCGGATGAATCTTTTTGGTCTTCTGCCGGTGGATTTGCCTCTTTTGAATCTGTCGTGCTGGAACACCCTGTCATCATTGTGAGGAATAATGACAATGCCATTACAATAATTAATAATCTTTTAATTCGTTTTTTCATAATCACTTAACTACTCCTTTATATTATATTATTTATCGCTTTTCATCGTAGGTGTAAGTACTTTTGGATTAGGCAATAAAAAAAGTCTGCACTAATCTTGCAGACATATACTAAAGTAAACATATCTCATATCCAAAATAAATAGAAAGGATAAAAAAATATGAATATGCATTTGCCATGGTTATCCGCAAGGCTATGCACCGCACGATTAATGCGGCTGAGAAATAAGTAAGTATTCTGGCTTATCACTTGTGGTTAAAAACAACATAACCTTGACGCCTTCCCAAAAAATTTTCCAGTGGCATAGTCAAAGCATCAGTGAATTACAGCAACGGTCTTGCGTGGGAATTACACCCAACTTCCATAACATATTC
>DAIUFH010000033.1:0-22240 GCA_036844705.1 Tissierella sp. | reverse complement strand
TGTGAATTGTGAACTGTGAACTGTGAATTGTGAACTGTGAACTGTGAATTGTGAACTGTGAATTGTGAATTGATTAATGTGAATTGAAGAGGGGGAATAAAATGAGTAAATTATTTGGTACAGATGGAGTAAGAGGTATTGCCAATAAGGATTTAACTCCTGAATTTGCCTATAAAATAGGAAGGGCAGGAGCATATATACTTACGGAAGAAAGTCAAGGCAAAATATTGATTGGAAAGGATACAAGGGCTTCCGGAGATATGCTGGAAGCTGCATTAACGGCTGGGTTTTGCTCGATGGGGTTGGATGTAATCTCTCTTGGAGTCATACCAACACCAGCTGTAGCATATTTGACTCGAAAATATAGGGCTCTGGCAGGAGTTGTCATATCTGCATCGCATAATCCCGGCGAATACAATGGTATTAAATTCTTTAACTATGAAGGATTAAAGCTTCCTGATGAAGTAGAGGATAAGATTGAGGATATAATATTAAATGATAAAGAAATCGATATAAGACCAATTAAAGATAAAATTGGAAGGGTATATATTGAAGACAATGGGGCTAGGGACTATAAGGAGTTTCTTAAATCTTCAATTAGTATGGACTTAAGTGGACTAACCATCGCAATGGATTTAGGTCATGGTGCCCTTTATAAAATAGGTCCTGAAATAATAAAAGAACTTGGTGCAAATGTTATAGCAATAAATACAAGCCCTAACGGTATAAATATAAATGATAAATGTGGCTCAACCAATCCATCTATTATTCAACAACTAGTTTTAGATACAAAAGCTGATATAGGACTATCCTTCGATGGAGATGCTGATAGAATCATAGCTATTGATGAAAAGGGCAGAATTGTTGATGGTGATCATATACTTGCTATTTGTGGAACAGATTTAAAAAACAAGGGGAAATTAAAAAATAACACAGTTGTAGGAACAGTCATGACCAATATGGGGCTAGATGTATATCTTAAAGAAAATGATATGAACATAGTTAAAACAACAGTAGGAGATAGGTATATTCTAGAGGAAATGTTAAAGAGTGGTTATTCATTAGGTGGAGAACAATCAGGCCATATTATTTTTCTGGATTACAATACTACCGGCGATGGTCTAGCTACAGGACTACACTTATTGGAAGTATTGAAACAATCAAACAAATCATTATCAGAGCTCAATGATGTGATGAAGAATTATCCACAAGTGCTGATAAATGCAAAAGTTGATAATGAACTTAAATATAAATATATGGATAATTCAGAAATAAAGGCAGAGATTGAAAAGATTGAAATGAGGTTTAAAGGTGACGGAAGAGTAGTTATCAGACCTTCTGGTACTGAGCCGTTGGTAAGAGTGATGATCGAGGGAAAAGATCAGGAAGAAATAACAAATATAGCGCAGAATCTGGCAAATTTTATCGAAGAAAGAATTGGAACAAAATAAGTGGAAATTAGGAGGAATGAAATGGATTATAAAATTGTAGCTGATAGTAGTTGTGATCTGAATAGCATATTGGAGGAGAATATGGATATAAGCCTTGTTCCCTTTAAGATAGATGTTGACCATCACACCTTTATTGATGATAAAGATTTGGACGTACAGGAATTAATTAAGGAAATGAATGCAAGTTCAAATCCAATAAAGACTTCATGTCCATCACCAGGTGATTTTGTAAGGGAATATCTAGATGCAGATAATATTTTTGTAGTTACAATTTCGGAGCAATTATCTGGCACATATAATAGTGCTCTTTTGGCAAAGGATATGGTCATGGAGGAGCATCCTAATAAATTTATTCATGTTTTCAATTCAAAGTCAGCAAGTGTAGGAGAGACTCTTATAGCTATAAAAATCAAGGATGCCATAGATGAAAAAATATCAAATCTGCAAATAGTTGAAAAGGTAGAAAAATTTATAGAAGATATGAAGACTTATTTTATATCAGAAAACTTGGATAACTTGATTAAGAATGGAAGAATATCTAAGACTAAAGGATTAATAATCAATGCCTTAAACATTAAACCTGTTATGTGTGCTACTCCTGATGGCAATATAGGGCTTGTTGATAAGGCAAGAGGAAGCAATAAAGCATTTAAAAAATTGGTAGAGAGTATAGGTGAATCCGGAGTTAAATTTGAGGAAAGAATTGTGGCTATTTCTCATGCCAATGCGCTTCAGAAAGCCTTAGATTTAAAAGAAAGTCTTAAAAAATACAATTTTAAAGATATAATAATAGTCGAAACTAAAGGTCTTAGTACAGGCTATGTCAATGATGGTGGAGTGATTATTGCCTTTTAGGAATGGATGTGATATTCTACCAATAGAATTTGTTATAAAAAAATATTTGACAAAAATCATCTGGATGTTATAATTATAAAGTGAGCATTGTTAGTGCTTGTTATGCGGGATTGGCGGAATTGGCAGACGCGCTAGACTTAGGATCTAGTGTCATTGACGTGGGGGTTCAAGTCCTCTATCCCGCACCAGATGAAACCAGTGGTTATACCATTGGTTTTTTTACTATGCTTTGAACAATATTGTTATGTTATAACGAGGCGATATAGTAGGGTCAGAAAGTCCTTCACCTCGTTGCAGCGGTGTGTAGCAATTTCTAGAAATTGCTTCCGTTGCTTAAATATTATGATATAATGTTATAGAAAAAACTAAATCTAAAAATATTTAGGGGGTCCATTACGTATGGCAGTATTTGAAAAAAAAGAGAAAAATACGGTATATTTTAATATTGAACTAGCATCAGATGAATTCGAGGATGCTGTATATCAGGCTTTCTTAAAGAACAGATCGAGATTTAATATACCTGGGTTTAGAAAAGGAAAGGTTCCTAAGAAAATAATAGACATGAATTATGGAGAGGATTTCTTCTATGAAGATGCTATCAATGCTTTGTTGCCAAAATTATACGAAGGTGCAGTAGAAGAATTAGAACTTAGTGTTGTAGATACTCCTCATGTAGATGTAGAAGAAATTAAAAAAGGCGAACCTATTGTAGTTAAGATTCATGTAGACGTTAAACCTGAGGTTGAACTGGGAGATTATGAAAGTATAGAATTAGAAAAAATAGAGTATAATGTTACAGACGAAATGGTAGAGTCAGAGCTAAAGACAACTCAAGACATGAATGCCAGAATGATAGATGCTGGCGATAGAGAAGCACAAAATGGAGATATATTGACTATAGATTTTGAAGGATTTGTTGATGAGGAACAATTTGAGGGTGGCACTGCAACTAATCATCAACTTGAAATAGGCTCAAATAGCTTTATACCAGGCTTTGAAGAACAGCTTATAGGACATAATAAGGGTGAAGTAGTAGACGTAAATGTTACATTTCCCGAAGAATATCATGTAGAAAACTTACAAGGAAAACCTGCTTTATTCAAGGTTACAATTCAGGATATCAAGACAAAAGAACTTCCGGCACTAGATGATGAATTTGCAAAAGATGTAAGTGAGTTCGATACTTTAGAAGAATATAAAAATGATTTAAGAACTAAAATGGAAGAAAATTTTAAGAAGCAAGAAAAAGTTGAATTGGAAAATAAAGTAGTAGACAAGGTCGTTGAGGATGCAAAGGTTGATATTCCAAAAGGAATGATTGATACTCAAGTTGAAAACGAAGTTGCAGATTTTGAATATAGAGTGAGAATGCAAGGCCTAGAATTGGATAAATACCTAGAACTAACAGGCTCAGATTTGGAAGGACTCAAAGATCAATTAAAACCTTTAGCTGAAAAAAGAGTCAGAGCTGACATTGTATTAGAGGCTATTGGTAAGAAAGAAAATATCGAAGTTTCTGATGAAGAACTAGATGATGAGCTAGAAAAACTAGCAGACCAATATAAACAGGAAAATAAAGAGAAATTTATAGCTGATATGAAGAAGGGCGATTTAGGTTTCTTAAAGGCGGGTATAACAAATAGTAAGGTAATAGACCTTCTTTTATCAAGGGTTAATTTTAAATAATAGGAGGGATTGTCATGGCATTGGTACCAATGGTAGTTGAACAAACTAATCGTGGTGAAAGATCATATGATATTTATTCTAGACTTTTAAAGGAAAGGATAATTTTTCTTGGTGGAGAAATTAATGATGTTACAGCCAATTTAATAGTAGCACAATTATTATTTTTAGAAGCGGAAGATCCGGATAAGGATATACAAATATATATTAACAGTCCTGGTGGTTCGGTAAGTGCTGGTTTTGCTATATATGATACAATGCAATATATAAAACCGGATGTTTCAACAATATGTATTGGTATGGCAGCTAGTATGGGTGCGTTCCTACTTACAGCAGGTGCGAAAGGAAAGAGACTTTCATTACCAAATGCAGATATAATGATACATCAACCTTTGGGAGGTACTCAAGGTCAAGCCGAAGATATAAGAATTCATGCTGAAAGAATATTGAAAATGAGAGATAGATTGAATGAAATTTTATCTGAAAGAACAGGTCAGCCTTTAGAAAAGGTTTCAAAAGATACTGACAGAGACTTTTTTATGACAGCAAAAGAGGCTGTTGCATATGGTATTATAGATGAAGTTGTTCAAAATAGAGACTTAAAACAAAGTTAAGATTTGTTTTAAGTGGTGTGATGCAATTGAATAGCAATTGTTTCCGATAATTTAAAGTGAGGTGAGCCCATGGCTAAAAATGATGATAAACAGCTGCGATGCTCTTTCTGCGGCAAGCCACAGGATCAGGTAAAAAGGCTTATTGCAGGACCTAACGTTTATATATGTAATGAATGTATAGAACTATGTCAAGAGATTATAGAAGAGGAATTTGTAGATTCATATGATTATGATCTTAACGAAGTCCCAAAACCTTCTAAAATTAAAGAGACATTAGATGAGTATGTAATCAAGCAAGAAAGAGCCAAAAGAGCACTTGCTGTGGCAGTTTATAACCATTATAAGAGAATAAACAAAAAGCCATCAAAAAACAATGATTTAGAATTACAGAAGAGCAATATAGTGATGATTGGACCAACAGGATCAGGTAAAACATTATTGGCACAAACACTGGCTAAGATATTAAACGTTCCTTTTGCGATTGCTGATGCCACTTCTTTAACCGAGGCTGGATATGTAGGAGAAGATGTGGAAAACATAATATTAAAGCTTATTCAAGCTGCAGATTATGACATAGAAAGAGCGGAAAAGGGCATAGTATATATAGATGAGATAGATAAAATAGCAAGAAAGTCAGAGAACCCATCTATAACAAGAGATGTTAGTGGTGAAGGTGTTCAACAGGCTTTATTGAAGATTCTTGAGGGTACTATTGCTAATGTTCCACCACAAGGTGGAAGAAAGCATCCTCATCAAGAATTTATTCAAGTAGATACAACCAATATTTTATTTATAGTTGGTGGAGCTTTTGATGGACTTGATAAGATAATTCAAGCAAGAACAGGTAAAAAATCTATGGGATTTGGTGCAGATATCAAAACTCAGACTATGAACAATGTAGGCGAATTATTGAAGGAATTGCAGCCAGAGGATTTACTTAAGTTTGGACTAATTCCCGAATTTGTAGGTAGGTTGCCTATATTGGTTACACTAGAAGAGCTAGATAATGAAGCATTAATAAAAATATTGACAGAGCCTAAAAATGCATTAGTAAAGCAATATAGGGAACTGTTACGAATGGATGATGTGGAGCTTGAATTTGAACAGGATGCATTAGGGTTGATAGCTAAAAAGGCCATTGAAAGAAAAACAGGTGCCAGAGGTCTTAGAAGCATAATCGAAGAGGTTATGTTAGATATAATGTATGAGATTCCTAATAGAGATGATATAGAAAAATGTGTTATAACAAAGGAAACAATAGAAAACAAGGGAGAGCCTACTTTGGTACTTTCTGATAGGAAAAAGAAGAGTAGGTCAAAGAAATCCAGCAGTAAGGAATCTGCATCTTAAAGGCTCACATTTGTGAGCTTTTCTTTGTTTGACCTAACCCGATTTACAGTGTATTTTCTGTAAATCAATGGCAGGTCAAACGCAATTAGCACCAAATTTACGATGTGCCCAAAGGGAGCAAATAAATTTGTGTAGCAAATTGCGCCTAAAACAGCAGGGAGGTGTGATATGAATAACCCGTATACAATAGAACTGAAAACTTTACCGTTGATACCTTTAAGAGGAATATCGATATTTCCTCATATGGTAATTCATTTTGATGTAGGTAGAGAAAAATCTATTGAGGCACTTGAAAAAGCCATGATAGATGATTCTCTTATACTTTTATGTACTCAGATAAATCCGAAGGTAGACGAACCTGATGTGGATGATTTTTATCAAGTGGGAACAGTTTCAAGAGTTAAGCAAATGTTAAAACTACCTGGAGGCAGTATCAGAGTATTGGTAGAGGGTTTAAGCAGAGGTAAGGTGAAAAAAATAACTCAGACGACTCCATATTTTGAGGCTGAGATAGAAGATATGACATATGATTCTGAAAAGGTAGAGTTAAATCAGGATATGGAAGCAGCCATGAGGTTAGTAATAGATGATTTAGAGGAATATATATCATTGAATCAAAAGGTATCTTCAGAGGTCTTGTTATCAATTTCAGATATTGAAGATCCTGGTAGGCTTGCAGATGTTATATCATCTTATATATTCTTAAAACAGGAAGATGACCAGGTAATACTTGAAACCTTTGATTTTTATGAAAGGCTAGAAGTGCTGCATGGAATCTTGCAAAAAGAGATTGAGTTGTTAAAAATAGAGGACAGAATTAATCAAAGAGTAAAGAAACAAATAAACAAGGTTCAAAAGGAATATTATCTAAAGGAACAGTTGAAGGCTATTCAGAAAGAACTTGGCGAGGATGATGATATATCTGCTGATGTAGAGGAGTATAGACTCAAAATAGAAAAAATTAGAATGCCTAAAGAGGTAAAAGAAAAAGCACTTAAAGAGGTAGATAGATTGGTTAAGACCTCTCCACATTCTGCCGAAGTAGGTGTTATTCGAACATACCTTGATTGGATAGTCGATTTGCCTTGGGATAAGGAAACCAAGGAAAAGATAGATATAAAAAGAGCTAGAGGTATCTTAGATAAAGATCATTATGGATTAGAGGATGTAAAAGAAAGAATATTGGAGTTTATTGCCATAAGAAAGCTAACCAATAGTATGAAAGGACCCATTCTTTGCTTAGTTGGTCCACCTGGAGTAGGTAAAACCTCAATAGCAAAATCCATAGCTAAATCACTAAATCGTAATTTTGTAAGAATGTCACTTGGTGGAGTAAGAGATGAGGCTGAAATCAGAGGTCATAGAAGAACTTATGTAGGAAGCATGCCAGGTAGAATAATAAGCTCAATAAAAAAAGCTGGAAGCAGAAATCCATTATTCTTATTTGATGAAATAGATAAAGTAAGTAGTGACTTTAGGGGAGATCCAGCGAGTGCATTGCTAGAGGTTTTAGATCCTGAACAAAATGTAAGTTTTACAGACCACTTTTTAGATGTTCCTTTTGATTTGTCAAAGGTATTCTTTATAACTACAGCAAATACAACAGCTAGTATTCCAGCTCCATTATTGGATAGAATGGAAGTCATTAGAATTAGCGGATATACAGATGAAGAAAAGCTTCAGATATCATTAAAATATCTGCTCCCTAAGCAAATGAAGGAGCATGGTTTAGATAGTGAAAAGTTTCATATCTCAGAATCCGTGCTAAAAGGTATAATCAACTATTATACTAGAGAAGCCGGAGTGAGAAATTTAGAAAGAAATATAGCCAATTTGTGTAGAAAAGCGGCTAAAAGAATAGTTGAAGAGGATAAAAAAACAGTAAGGATTAATTCAGGTAATCTGGAGAATTATCTGGGTCCTAAAATCTATAGATTTGATGAAGTAGAAGAAGAAAATCAGATTGGTGTGGCCAATGGGTTGGCATGGACTGCAGTTGGAGGAGAGACTCTTTCGATTGAAGTGACAACTATGAAAGGCACAGGTAAGCTTCAACTTACAGGAAAGCTGGGTGACGTGATGAAGGAATCTGCCATGACTGGTATCAGCTATATTAGAGCCAATTCTGATGTGTTAAATATTGAACCCGATTTTTATAAGGATATGGATATCCATATTCACGTACCAGAAGGTGCAATTCCAAAGGATGGTCCATCTGCGGGCATCACCATAGCTACTGCTGTAGTATCTGCACTTTCCAATACTCCAATCTATAGAGATATGGCTATGACAGGTGAGATTACACTGCGTGGAAGAGTATTACCTGTCGGTGGTATAAAAGAAAAGCTTTTGGCTGCACATAGAATGGGAATAAAGAAGGTATTATTACCTTTTGAAAACAGCAAGGATTTAGAGGAAATTCCTGAAAGAATTAAAAAGAAAATGGAATTTGTACTGGTTAAGAAAATGGATGAAGTATTGGAACATGCTTTGATTAGGAAGGTGGAAGAAAAATGAAGATAATTAGTTCAGATCTTCATGCGATAGCAGCCTTACCAAAACAATATCCTAATGATGATCTGCCAGAGATAGCTTTTGCTGGCAGATCAAATGTTGGAAAATCATCTTTTATAAATTCTATGATAAATAGAGTAAATTTAGCTAGGACAAGTGGTAAGCCCGGGAAAACAAGAACTATCAACTTCTATATAATCAATAACTCGTTTAGATTTGTGGATTTACCAGGTTATGGTTATGCTCAAGTATCCATGAGTGAAAGAAAAAAATGGGGGGATATCATAGAATCCTATTTAACCACAAGAGAAAATCTTAAAGAGATAGCATTGTTGGTAGACATAAGGCATGAACCTACTAACCAAGATTTGCTCATGTACAACTGGATAAAATCCTTTGGCTATAGAGGTTTAGTTATAGCTACAAAGGCAGATAAAATTTCGAAAGCAAACTGGCAAAAGAATACTAAGATAATACGTGAGAAATTGGGAATTAAGGATACGAACCTTATCATACCATATTCTTCTGAGAAGAAGATTAATGTGGATAAGGTTTGGCAATTATTCGAGCCAATTTTGGGTAGAACAAAAGACCAGTAATCCTGGTCTTTTATGTATTATTCTTTATAGAATTCATCCTTTGAAGCTCCGCACATTGGGCATACCCAATCCTCTGGAAGATCTTCAAAAGCAGTACCTGGAGCTATGCCTCCATCTGGGTCCCCTTCAGCAGGGTCATAAACATAACCGCATGGTTCGCAAACATATTTATCCATAAGTATTCTCCTTTCATTTTAACTGATATAATTTTACCCCAATATAAGTGTTTCAAACCACTTATATGGTATTTTTTAAAGCTTTTTATAGATTAACAATATAGATTTATGGGTAAAATCATTTTAACAGAATAATTGATTTGGATGTGATTGACATGGCCTATTTTTATAGAGGCAAAGTATGTAGTGATTTGGATACAATTAGAGATTTCATAGATAAAACTTTAGTAAATTTAGATAAATTTATTAAAGATGAGGATATTATGTTTGATATTAGAATAATATTAAATGAATTAATAGTTAATGGTGCTTTACACGGGAATGATTGCATGACTTCTAAATGTGTAAGTCTTAAACTGGAAATGGTAGAGAATAAACTAATAATTGAAGTTGAAGATGAAGGCGGCGGTATTGATTATGATTTATGCTCCTATGACCCTAATGATCTAAAATCATGTGGTAGGGGATTAGTTCTAGTGAATGGGCTTTCAGATGAATTCCATGTTGAAAAGAACAAAGTGATTTCGATAAAACATATTCATAGGAGGGGATAATAATGAAAAAATGTATAGTATTATTAGTAATTAGTATTTTTTTTATGGGAATATTATCTGCAAACGTTTTTGCAACTGCATCCTTTGATAAGGAACTGGAAGCTACAATTTTAAAAACTAAAGAATTGTTCGACATCAAAGATACATATGATACCTTCGATTCAAGGGTAAATTCAAATGGCAACAAAGTACACTTTTATTTAAACTGGTCCGATTCAAGAAACGAACTGGATAGTATAAGTATTACGACAGATTCTAAAGGGAATATAATATCATATAATAAATATGGTACTGAATATAAGGAACCTGAGTCAAAACTACCAAATTATACTAGAAATGAAGCATTAAAATTTGCAAAGGAATTTATTGGGAAAATTGACAAAGAGATTTATAATGGAATCGAGCTTATAGAATCTAATAACCAGCTAAACTCTTATGATGTGGAATACAATTTTACTTTCGATAGAGTAGTAAATGGTATTCCATATCGGGATAATACAGTAAGTATAAATGTAAATAAATTTACTGGAGAGATTAATAACTTTTATACGAATTGGGACAGAGATATCATTTTTCCTAGTGCTAATGACATTATAACCTTGGAAGATGGAAGAAAAGCGTTCATAGATAAAATAGGTCTTGATTTGATGTATAAAAATTCCTATAAACCTATCAGAAAAGGTAGTTTAAATAATGGTAATAAATATTACCTTGTTTACTCTCTCCTGAAAGATAATAAGGTAATTGATGCATTAACGGGAGAGGCAATAGACATAGGGAATTACGGACAGATATATGCTGAAGAAAAAGCAGTAGATTCTGCAGCAGCAAATGGAGGTGGAATTACACCTGAAGAAAGAGAAGAGATAGATAAGCTAAGTGGAATAATAGGTATTGAGGAAATAGAAAAGAAAGCTATAAATATACTTGGCTTAGATAAGAGCTATACTTTACAAAACAGAAACCTACATTCTAGCTATAAAAACCCTGGAGAATACCAATGGGATTTGTACTTTAGTAAGAAAGTTGAAAATGGCAATGGTTCCTCGGCAAATATATCATTAAATGCAAAAACAAGTGAGCTTTTAAGTTATTATAAATATATTGACTTTGATTCAAATGCTAAGGCTAATATTACAAAAGCTGAGGCTATGGAAATTGCAAAAGCCTTTGTAAAAAAACAACAACCAACTAAAATAGAGCAGCTAGAACTTATAACTGAAAATCTAAAGGAAGGTCAATTATCATATAGCTTTAGATTTATAAGAAAAGCTGATGATATATATGTAGAATCAGACTCTATCTCAGTAACTGTCAATGCAGTAAATAAAGATATTTCTTCATACAATCTTGATTGGTACAAAGGTGAATTGCCACCTAAAGGTCAAGTAATAGACTTAGATAAAGCTTATGATATATTGTTTAATGACATAGGATATGAGTTAAGGTACGCAAATATCTACGATTATGAAAAATCTGAAGATGAAAACAAAAAAGTAAAACTAGTCTATGGAATCAATAGTCAAAAGCAAGTTGATATAGATGCACATACAGGTGATTTGCTGGATTATTCAGGGGAATTATATAAGGATAAAAAAGTTCCTTCCTATAAGGATATTGATGATTCCTATGCTAAAGATATGATTAATAGTTTGGCTGAATACGGTGTTGGGTTTAACACAGATGAGTTCAAACCTAAGAATAAAATAAAACAGAAAGATTTTATGTATCTTCTATTCAAATCTATGAATTCTTGGAGAGATATTAGTGAAGAAGACATTGATAAAGTTTATGATGAATTTTTAAAATCCAAGGTAATAAAAGCTGAGGAAAAAAACCCAGAAAAAATTGTTACAAAAGAAGAGGCGGTAAAATATATTGTTAGAGCTATGAATTTTGGAAAAATAGCGGACTTGCCAGGTATATTCGATGATATATTTAAAGATAGTGAGGATATTAGTCCTGGACTCAAGGGATATGTAAACATAGCCTATGGTCTAGGAATAATAAGTGGTGATGGAACAGAATTTATAAATCCTAAGGTTGAATTAACAAGAGAGGATGCAGCAAACATTATATATAAGTATATGTTTAATTAAAAGACAGTCAAAATTGACTGCCTTTTTTTACATATAATCACAATATTCGAGTTTTTACATATATTAATATTAGGCTAGAACATTCATTGTTATAGCTCGGTTTTTATCACTATAAAATATTAAACCAAGGAGGATACAATGAACAACTATAGAGAACAAAATTCTTATGTAATTCCAAGAGCTTTAAATAGTGGTGCTGTTTCTTATGTTGATAATAGAGGATATGGTTATGGCTGTTTCCCGAATAAGTGTCCATGTAATAATCCTATCCCTGTACCATGTTATAGCTGGCCAGGAGTAATTTATGTATGCCCACCAGGCCCACAAGGTCCTCCGGGCCCACAAGGGCCGATAGGAGCCCAAGGTCCAGCAGGAGCACAAGGCCCAATAGGACCACAAGGACCACAGGGACAGATTGGCCCAGCAGGCCCAATAGGTCCAGAAGGTCCAGCAGGAGCTACAGGAGCCACAGGTCCGGCAGGTCCAATAGGTCCAGAAGGCCCAGCGGGAGCCACAGGCCCACAAGGTCCAGTAGGTCCGGAAGGTCCACAAGGTCCAGCAGGAGCAACAGGAGCCACAGGTCCGGCAGGTCCAATAGGCCCAGAAGGTCCAGCGGGAGCAACAGGCCCACAAGGTCCAGTAGGTCCGGAAGGTCCACAAGGTCCAGCGGGAGATACAGGAGCCACAGGTCCGGCAGGTCCAATAGGTCCAGAAGGCCCAGCGGGAGCTACAGGAGCCACAGGTCCGGCAGGTCCAATAGGTCCAGAAGGTCCAGTGGGAGCAACAGGCCCACAAGGTCCAGTAGGTCCGGAAGGTCCACAAGGTCCACCAGGACCAGCAGGTGAAGTAGTAACTGATGATTCCATGTATGCAGCTAATACAACAGGAGCTACAATTGCTGTAGTTCTTGGAGGAACTCAAATTCCGTTGCCAAGTCTGCAAAATTTAGATGGATTTACTGCAAATGGAGCAAATACTGGATTTACTGTTACAGAGACTGGACGCTATTTTATAACCTATAGTATAGATTTAACAGCGGGTGTATTGGTAGGCTCAAGTGTAACCGTTAACGGAGTATCTGTACCAGCTTCACAAATAAGCCCTATTTTAGGTACAGAGTATAGCACTTCATTTATAGTAAACTTAACAGCAGGAGATGTAATTGCATTACAATTAGAAGGATTATTAGGCGCGGCTATATTGAGTACTGGAGCCGGCACAGCACTTACTGTTATTAGATTATCTTAATAAAATATAGAAAGGTAGATAGCGTAGGCTGTCTGCCTTTTTTTACTTTTAATATTTATTTTGTATATTGGGAAAAGTATGATAAAATAACTTAGTTGAGGAAAAATGTACATCTTAATATAAGAAGGGATTTGTTTTATGAATATTAAAAGAAATGACGTAAGAAATATTGCTATAATAGCCCATGTAGACCATGGTAAAACTACCTTGGTAGATAGCTTATTAAAGCAATCAGGAATTTTTAGGGTAAATCAGGTAGTTGAAGAAAGGGTCATGGACTCAAATGATATTGAAAGAGAACGTGGGATTACCATTCTTTCCAAGAATACAGCAGTCAACTACAAGGGTACAAAGATAAATATTATAGATACCCCAGGACATGCTGACTTTGGAGGAGAAGTTGAACGTGTATTAAAAATGGTAAATGGAGTAGTATTATTGGTTGATGCTTTTGAAGGACCTATGCCTCAGACGAAATTCGTCCTAAAAAAAGCGTTGGACTTAGATTTGCCGGTAATTGTCTGCATAAATAAAATTGACAGACCAGAGGCCAGACCAGAAGAAGTTATAGATGAAATCTTAGACTTATTTATTGAATTAGGTGCAAGTGAAAGTCAATTGGATTGCCCATTTGTATATGCTTCAGCAAAGCAAGGAACAGCTGCCTTGGATATTTCGGCAGAAATGACATCTATGGAACCTTTATTCGAGACTATTCTACAGTATATTCCTGCTCCACAGGGGGATAGCGAAGAACCACTACAAGTTTTAATATCCACAATTGACTACAATGAATATGTTGGCAGAATAGGTATAGGTAAGATAGACAGAGGTACGATTAAAGCTGGACAAGAAGGGGTAATTGTAAATATAGCTGATTCTAAAAAGTTCGAAAAGATTAAGATAAGTAAGTTATATGAATTTGAAGGCTTAAATAGAGTTGAAGTACAGGAAGCTACGGTAGGGAGTATAATAGCCATAACAGGAGTAGAAAATATTCATATAGGAGATACAATTTGTCCTATTGATAATCCTGAACCACTTCCATTTGTAAAGATTTCAGAACCTACTATAGCAATGACATTCTCTGTTAACAACAGTCCGTTTGCAGGTAGAGAAGGCAGTTTTGTAACATCAAGACAAATAAGGAGTAGATTGTATAAAGAATTACAAACAGATGTGTCTTTAAGAGTAGAAGATACCGATTCGACAGATTCATTTAAAGTGTCTGGTAGAGGGGAACTTCACTTATCAGTTTTAATTGAAAACATGAGGAGAGAAGGCTATGAGTTTCAAATTTCAAAGCCAGAGGTTCTTTATAAATATGAAAATGGTAAAAGATATGAGCCAATGGAAAAAGTAACAATTGATGTGTCTAATGAGTTTATAGGTACAGTTATAGATAAACTTGGTCAAAGAAAAGGTGAATTGGTAAGTATGTCTGAAGCTACCAATGGATATGCTAGAACTATATTCTCAATTCCTGCTAGAGGTTTAATCGGATATAGACAGGAATTCTTAACTGATACCAAGGGAAATGGTATCATGAATTCTATATTTGATGATTATGCATTGTATAAAGGTGATATACCAACTAGAAAGGATGGCTCCCTGATAGTCTATGAAACAGGAGAAACTACAGCCTATGGATTACATGCTGCACAGGAGAGAGGGATACTATTTGTTGAACCTGGAGTCTCAGTTTATAGTGGTATGGTTATAGGCTCGAATCCAAAGGGTCAAGATATAGAAGTTAATGTAACTAAAAAGAAAAATCAGTCGAATGTCAGAGCCTCTGGTTCCGATGAAGCTTTAAGATTGACACCACCTAAGGAAATGTCTCTTGAAGAAGCTTTGGAATTTATTGAGGATGATGAGCTTATAGAGGTCACACCATTAAATTATAGAGTCAGAAAGAGAATTCTTGATTCAAGTCTAAGATATAAATCTAAAAAGAATAATTAAGGGGGATATATGAGAGCTATAATAGATGGGTATATGTGGTTTTTTTCCAACTTGATATGGATAAATATTCTGCTAGCGATATTATTAATATTTTTTGAAAGAAGAAATCCTACAACAACCTGGTTATGGCTTATGGTGCTTGTATTTTTGCCTGGTATTGGTTTTATCCTCTATTTGTTTCTTGGTCAAGATTTATCAAAAAATAAAATGTTTAAAACAAAGGAAGATGAGGACAACTGTTTTAATCTTATAGTTAAGGATCAGGAGAAAGAGATTGAAAAGGATAAGCTATATTACAAGGATCCCAATTTTTATCATTATGAAGATTTGATTAAAATGCATTTAATAAGCAGTCAATCATATTTTACACAGGATAATAAGGTTGATATTTATTTTTCAGGTGAAGAAAAGTTTGAAGCATTGTTTAAGAGCATAGAAAATGCCAAGAACTTTATACATTTAGAATATTATATTTTCAAAAAAGATCATCTTGGTAAAAAGATGTTGAATGTATTGGTAAATAAGGCAAAAGAAGGAGTAGAGGTCAAGCTTCTTGTAGATGGTATGGGTGGAAGGACTCTTACAAGAAGCTTTTTAAAGCCTTTAATTGATGCAGGTGGGGAGGTCGGAATTTTTTTCCCTCCACTTGTTCCTTTTGTTAGCATAAGAATTAATTATAGAAATCATAGAAAGATTGCTATAATAGATGGTAAAGAAGCATATTTAGGTGGATTTAATATTGGGGACGAGTATTTAGGTAAAAATAAAAAATTTGGTTATTGGAGAGATACACACATTAAAATTGTCGGATCGGCTATTAGTTCCCTACAATGGAGATTTTTCCTAGATTGGAGGTTTGCAACAAAGAGAGGTGTAGGAAACTGTCAAAGCTATATTGTTGATGAGGATGTCGATAGCCATGTTGGGATTCAAATTGTAAATAGTGGGCCAGACTCAAAATGGCCTAGTATCAAGGATGGATATTTAAAGATGATTTCAAATGCAAGGGAAAAGATCTACATACAAACTCCTTATTTTATACCAGATGATAGTATGTTTGAAGCTTTAAAAACAGCTGGCCTTTCCGGTGTTGATGTTAGGGTAATGATACCAAATAAACCTGACCATCCATTTGTATATTGGGCAGGTCTAAGCTATATGGGTGAATTACTTCATGCAGGAGTCAAATTTTATACCTATGAAAAAGGTTTTCTACATTCAAAGGTATTTATAATGGATGAATTTGTATCATCTGTTGGAACGGCAAATCTTGATATTAGAAGCTTTAAGCTTAATTTTGAGGTAAATGCCTTTATTTATGATAGCATCATAAATCTTAAATTGACAGATCAATTTAAAAAAGATTTAGATGATTGCAAAGAAATAACTCTAGAAGTATATGAAACAAGATCCCGTATCGTTAAATTTAAAGAATCCATTTCAAGACTATTGTCACCAATATTGTAAATAAAAAAAATACCCTTGGTTAAAATAATCAAGAGGTGAATTTGATGAAAATAAAAATAAAACATATAGTTTTATATACATTGATATTATTACTTTTATCGGGATGTAATAGTCAGCGAAATATGCAAACAGAAGTCAAACCAAAGGATAAAGCACCGGACAGTTTAAAAAATTTAAGTTCAGGTATAGATGAATTACTTGGTACATTAACGAATATAGAAAAGCTTTCTTTGGATATGCCATTGCCTCAGCAGGTAGAGGAAAAATTCAAACCAAAGACAATAGATGAACAAACCGGAGGCCAAAATAACCAAGGACAAGGACAGCAGAATAATGAACAGGCTCAAGACGGAGAAGGTAATGGAAATTCGGGGCAGGAACATCAGCGACAACAGCAAATAATTCCTGAACCAACTAAGGGTGAAAAGCTAAAGATTTTATGGGATTCAATGCAACATAAGCTGGAGGAGATTCATCCTCAATGGAATACATTTGAAGTTGAGGGACTTAAAAAAGGTGCTACAAAGGAAGCTGGAAATAGATTTGACGAATCTTTCAATAAAATGACAATTGCTGTAGAGAATAAACAAGTTGAACATATCTATGATAATGCTAGCCAAGCGATTATGAATCTAAAGCCGTTTTATGATTTATATCTTGATGATATGGGCGGAGATATTTCTGCTCTTAAATATGCGGCATATCAGAGCTATGCAAGAGCTATACAAGGCAATATAGAAGGTGCTATTGATGTGCTCAATAATGTAGAAGAAAATATAAACAAAATTAGGTTAAAGATGACAGATGAGGATAAGAAACCTAATATAGAGAAGACATCCTTAGCCATTTCTGGATTTAAAGAAAGCTTGTCGGAGAATAGCAGAAAGCTATTTATGATAAAGAAGGACATAATTATTGAAAATCTTAAATCAATAGAAGATTAAGGGGGAAAATATGAAACCAGAAGTAATCAATGAATATTATATTGCAAATGGAAATTTAACAAAGTCCAGTGATTTATCTATTTTTGATAAAATGACAAAACCTCCAATTTACGAAATAATTAGAGTAGTAAATGGAGTACCTTTGTTTTTGGAAGATCATTTGGCGAGAATGTATGATTCAGCTGCTTTAATAAAACATGAAATCAATACATCAGAATCAAAGATAAGAGAAGAGATTAAAGAAACTATATTAAAAAACAATGTAGTAAGTGGCAATATTAAGTTGATGTCAGGAGAAGTAGATGGCGTAGGAAGCGTATTTATAGTATTCTGTGTAGCAAGCTTTTATCCTCCAAAAGAATACTATGAAAATGGAATTAATACAATCCTTTATAATTATGAAAGGGATAACCCCAATGCAAAGGTGTTGGTAACTTCATTTAAAGAAGATGTTCAATTAAAAATGAAGGAAAAAAATGCATTTGAAGCTTTGCTTGTAAGAAGAGATGGCTATATTCCTGAAGGTAGTAGATCTAATATATTTTTTGTAATGGGAGAGAAGATTTATACTGCACCTAAGGAAGAAATATTATTGGGAATAACAAGAAAGCATCTGTTCAAGATTGCAGGAATTCTTAATATTGAAATTATCGAAGAAAGTATTCATAAAGATGATCTAAATAAACTTGAAGGGGCATTTATGACAGGTACCAGTGTCAATATTCTTCCAATAGCCAGAATAGATGATATATCGTTGGGTTCGGTAAATAATAAAATAATCAACAATTTAAATAATATGTATAACAAGCTTATCAATGAATATGTTGAGAAGAATAAATATCTATGGAAATAAATAAACGTGACACATTGTAGGGGCGGACGAGGACGACCCTGTCCGCCCGAAATCATAACTGTGATTTGCGAACTGTGAATTAAAAATTATCTTTCAGCTGCTAACTCAGCAATCCTCAATATTGTATAAACAGCCTTTTCCATTCCCTGAATCGAAATATACTCATATTTTCCATGATAATTTAATCCGCCTGTAAATATATTAGGACAAGGTAATCCCTTATATGACAATCCTGCGCCGTCAGTACCGCCTCTTATAGGTTTAATTATAGGAGCAATACCTATATCTTCCATAGACTTTTTAGCTATATCGACTACGTACATAACTGGTTCTATTTTTTCTTTCATATTATAATAACTGTCTTTCAATTCCATGCTAATAATATTTCCATATTTTTCATTTAGAAAATTAACAGCAGAGGTCAGTAGTTTCTTTCTTGATTCAAACTTTTCCATTGAATGATCTCTTATTATATATGCAATTGAAGTAGATTCAACAGTACCGTTAAAATTAACTAAATGATAGAATCCCTCATACCCTTCCGTTGCTTCGGGAACATCATGTACAGGCAACATACTATTTAACTCCTGTGCTATTAACAAGGAGTTAATCATTTTATTTTTTGCTGAACCTGGGTGTACATTTCTTCCTTGAATTCTAATTTGTGCACTTGCAGCATTGAAGTTTTCATATTCCAGCTCACCAACTGGTCCTCCATCTATAGTATAGGCAAAGTCTGCACCGAACTTATCTACATCGAAATGCTCGACGCCTCTTCCTATTTCTTCATCAGGAGTAAAACCAATCTTTATATCTCCGTGCTTAATTTCAGGTTTTTTAATTAGATATTCCATTGCAGTAATGATTTCTGCTATACCAGCTTTGTCGTCAGCCCCAAGGAGAGTAGTACCATCTGTAGTTATTATATCCATGCCTATATGGTCATTTAATTCAGGGAAATCATTAGGTGATAATATTATATTTTTTTCTTTATTTAATACAATATCTCCGCCTTTGTAATTTTTTATAATATTTGGTTTTACATTAAGACCTGACATATCGGGACTTGTATCCATATGTGCAATGAATCCTATGGTAGGGACTTTTTTATCCGTATTGGAAGGTAATGTGGCTGTTACATATCCATTATCATCCAATGAAACTTCATTTGATCCAAGATCTTCTAGCTCATCTACCAAGAATCGTGCAAATTTCATTTGTGTAGAAGTACTTGGAACTGATGTAGAGCTTTCACATGATGTGGTTTCAAATTTTACATAATTTAAAAATCTGTTTACTAAGTTTTCCAAAAAAATTCCTCCTGTTCTTTTTCTCTCTTATTACTATATAAATTATTATACTACATAAAAAAAATAATGTAGAAAAATACTGGAAATTGACAAAAGAAAAATGTAGCAAATATTTTTTTTGATGTTATAATAATTAGGGTGACAAAATAATCTAAAGGCAAATAGATTAAAGAATCAAAGGATAAAGGGGTAAGATATGCAACAGGAAGTAGATCCGTATACTCTCGAATTAGAAATAGATACATTGAGAGATAAGTTATACGAAATTATTGATAATGGTGTTACAGATGATGTAATTAGAATTAGTCAAGAGTTAGATAAATTAATTTTAATATATACAAAATACTGCCAGAAATCAATTTAAAAAAGCAGATTTAATCTGCTTTTTTTTCTTACCTCCTTTTACCATAATCTTGTTAAAATAATAAAAGGTACAATAAGAATAAAGCTACCACTATTAGAATGCCAATAATTACAAATAACGAACGCTTACTTATAAATAAAAATTTCATAGTTATCACTCCTTTGATATTACTAATATAATTTATTTAATAATTGTTAAATTTATGCTAGATTATAATTAATAGTGTTAAAATATCTCAAAAATGGTATATTATTAAGAGAATGGAGGTATATAAAATGGGAGTAAAGATATTAACTGATTCATGTTGCGATTTACCTATGGAGATATATAAGGAATATGATATTGATGTTTTACCGATAGTCGTTTTAAAGGATGATAAAGAATACTTGGATAGAGTAAGTATTCAGCCTATAGAAGTCTATGATGGAATGAGAAATGGAGATATATTTAAGACAGCACAGATAACCCCCATTAGCTTTAAGGAAAAATTTGAGGAATATGCTTCGAACAATATTTCGGTAATATATATCGCATTTTCATCAGCATTATCTGGTACATATCAGACATCTTTATTTGTACGTGATACAATAAAAGAAAAATATCCTAACTTTGATATTGAAATAGTTGACACAAAAGCCGCTTCTTTAGGATTTGGACTTATGGTGCTTCATGCCGCAAAGCTTGCAAGAGATGGAAAGTCAAAGAATGATATATTGACTGAGCTTAAATTCTTTAGGGATAAATTGGAATCAATCTTTACAGTAGATGATTTGGAATATCTCTTTAGAGGAGGAAGAGTTTCGAAAACAGCTTCGATAGTTGGTGGTCTTTTAAGTATTAAACCAATATTAGAGGTCTCAGATGAAGGTGAGTTAATTCCAATTGAGAAGATAAGAGGTAGAAATAAGGTTTTTAAACGAATGGTAGAAATGATGACTGAAAGAGCAAAAGACGCAGATTTAGCTAATCAAACCGTTGCTATAAGCCATGGGGATGATTTGGAATCTGTATATAAATTAAAAGAATTGATAGAGCAGGAATTTGGGACTAAGTCATTTTTGATTAGCGATATCGGTGCGGCAGTAGGTTCACATGCAGGACCAGGAACAATTGCATTATTTTTCTTGTCAAAGTAATCTTTTTGTGGTAAGATAATTTGGTGAGTCTAACTCACTTAATTATCTTATTTATTTAGAATAAAAATCTTAATTTGGTATAGACAAATCAAATTGTAGGTAGTATAATAAATAATGTTGATTCTCAAATGCACCTTTAGCTCAGTTGGTAGAGCAACTGACTCTTAATCAGTGGGCCCAGGGTTCGAGTCCCTGAAGGTGCACCATAGTGTACATTATAAAAAACTTGCAGAAATTGTTCTGTAAGTTTTTATTTATATATAGATTTATTTAGCATACATAAGTGAAACTGTAGGTCTATTTTATGTATAAGGGGATGGGTCATTTGAATAAAAAGAACTTAGAATTAGTGATTCAATTGAGACATGAATTGCACGAACACCCAGAGCTTTCATATGAAGAAATTTGGACGAGGACACGTTTAAAAGAATTCATAAAGGAGAATACAAATCTAAAGATAGTAGACAAGGGAAAATGGTTCTATGCAGTGTATGAAGCCGGGAATGATAAACCTGGAATAGCTTTTAGAGCTGATTTTGATGCTCTTCCTATAGATGACGTCTGCGATTTACCCTATGCCTCAAAAATTCCTGGTAAAGGTCATAAATGTGGACACGATGGACATTCAGCTACTTTGGTAGGTTTGGCTCTAGAACTTGAAAAATACGGGGCAGATAGAAATGTATATTTATTATTTCAACATGCTGAGGAAACTGGACAAGGTGCTATAGAATGTACACCATTGATTACTGAAAATAAAATTGAAGAAATATATGCCTTTCATAATACTAGTGGATATCCAAAATATAGTGTAGCTATGAGGAAAGGTACAATGAACTGTGCTTCAAAGGGTATGACAATTACCATGGACGGAAAGAGTTCCCATGCAAGTTTGCCTGAGGCAGGTATCAATCCTTCTTTTGCTATAGCAAGCATAATAAACGCTATTCCAGAACTAATTAAACCTGAAAGTTGCAAAGGAATAGTACTATGTACAATAATTCAGGTAGATATTGGCAAGCTGGCATTTGGGACCTCAGCTGGGCATGGTAAGCTTC
>DAIUFH010000032.1:8797-23022 GCA_036844705.1 Tissierella sp. | reverse complement strand
CGGCAGTAGATAGAATATGCAATTCGGAATTAGAGAAATTTGTCATATCAGATACTATACCTTTAAGAGAAGAATGCAAGTCAGGTAAAATTGAGGTTGTCAGTGTGGCTTCATTATTGGCTAAGGCAATTAAAAAGATTAACAGTAGCGAATCTGTAAGTATTCTTTTTGATTAATAGGGGTTGATGAATTGTTTGTTGTAATCGGATTAGGAAACCCGGGAAAGGATTATACTAATACAAGACACAATGTTGGATTTGATACTATCAATCTATTGGCTCAAAGGAATAATATAACGCTTAATAAGATTAAGTTTAAGGCAGTATGCGGTGAGGGTCATATGGGAAATGAGAAAGTGATTCTTGCTAAGCCTCAGACCTTTATGAATAACAGTGGAATTTCTGTAAGAGAAATAATTCAATTCTATAAAGTACCTATTCATAATATAATTGTAATAGTAGATGATATAGATATTGAATTCGCAAGCCTAAAGATTAAAATGAAGGGCAGTGCAGGAACTCATAATGGTTTGAAATCAATTATTTATCATATACAAAGTGATGAATTTCCACGAGTTAAAATAGGAATTGGAAAAAAACATGAAAATCAGGATTTAGCTGATTTCGTTTTAAGTAGGTTTTCGAAGGAAGAAAGAATTGATATTGATTCCTCTATTTTGACAGCTGCAGAGGCAGTAGAGACAATTATAGGTGAGGATATCAATAAAGCAATGAATAAGTACAATATAAAAAATAATGCCCAGGATTAGATCCTGGGCTTAAAGTGTTGTTTAAAGGAGTAGCTAAATGAAGGACTTTTTAATTGATCCATTAAAGAATCTAGAGCAGTATAACAAGCTTTTAAGCGATATAAAGGAAAAAGTAACCCCTATTTCCACCTATGGAATCATTGATGAGAATTTAGGGCATTTTTCCTATTGTTTAAAAGAGCATACGGGGAAACAGATGCTTCTTATTACGTATGACGATGTAAGGAGTAAAAATCTATATGAGGACATAAAAAGTTTGGGATGTTCAAATGTAGTTTCTTTTCCCAAAAGAGAAGTGTTCTATTATGACGTTGACGCATCTAGCTCCGAAAGAACGATTAAGCGGTTAGATATATTATCACGTTTGAATAATAATGAAGATATATTGGTTGTTTCAACACTAAGCGCTTTACTGGATAAGATCCTAATACCTGAAGTTTTTGAAAGATATACCCAAGTACTTGAGATTGGTAAAGAGATAGAGTTAGATAAGACTATATCTACTTTCATAAATGCGGGTTATGAGAGGGTAGATATGGTAGAGGGTGTTGGTCAATTTAGTTTAAGAGGCGGAATCATCGACTTTTTTCCACCAGATAGTTTCAATCCTTATAGAATTGAACTTTTTGATGATGAAGTTGATTCTATTAGGAGTTTTGACATGAACACACAAAGGTCTATTGAAAAAGTCCAGAGTGTGTCTATTCCTCCTGTAAAGGAGATATTGATAGTTGATGATTATAAGAAAGAAACAATAAAGAATTTGGAAAAGGATATAAAAAAGAAATATAATTCGAAGAAAAATGCGAAAAATTTAGATAATGATTTTGAAAAGTTTAATAAGTATATTGAATTATTAAATGAAAATTTATATATGGCAAATAGAGATATGATTATTCCATATATTCCTGAAGATTATCTGACTAATATTCTTTCTTATTTTAGTGACGATGTAACTGTACTAATTGATGAACCTAAACGTTTGGAGGAAAGCTTTAAAAATTTTAAGGATGATTTCAATATGAACTTTACAGATTTACTTGAGATTGGTGAGGTGTTGCCATCTCATATGAATCTGTTCTATGACTATAAGGATATCATTGCTGAGATTAAAGAAAAGATGTGTATAACAAATAGTGCACTTCTTAGAGGGGACTCCAATTATGCTCCACGTTCCATTTTTAATTTCGTTTCCAAGACTATGCCTTCTTATCATTCGAAATTAGAATTGTTAAAGGATGATTTATCACATTATAGGTATAGGGGATATAAGGTAATAATATTGTCCGGCACTGAAGAGAGGGGCCTAAGGCTTAAGGAAACTTTAAGCGAAATGGATATTGAAGCTAGTTTTTTTGCTGACAGAAATGAGGACATAAAATCTAATCAGATTTTTATAACTCCAGGAAGTATCAAAGGAGGATTTGAATATAGTTCTTTAAAGCTTGTAGTCATTAGCGATAAAGAAATATTTGGTGCAGGAAAGAAGAAGTCGGGTAAAAGGGCTAAAGAGTCTAAAGACAAAGAACTTAATGTTTCAGATTTAAAAGTAGGGGATTTTGTAGTTCATGAAAATCATGGAATAGGACAATATGAAGGCGTTGAACAGCTTAATATACAAGGTGTTAAAAAAGATTTTCTTACTATTCATTATAAAGGTAAGGATAGATTGTACTTGCCTATTGATCAAATGCATCTATTGCAAAAGTATATAGGCTCTGAAGAAAGACCTAAGATAAATAAGCTAAGCAGTAATGAATGGGTAAAGGAAAAAAATAAAGCCAAGAAGGCTGTCGAGGATATAGCATATGATTTAATAGAACTATATGCTAAAAGAGAAAAACTGACTGGCTATGCTTATGGTACTGATACACCATGGCAACGTCAGTTTGAGGATTTATTCCCTTATGAGGAGACTGAGGGACAGCTTAGATCAGTAGAAGAAATAAAGAAGGATATGGAAAAACCAAAGCCTATGGATAGGCTTCTTTGCGGAGATGTAGGATATGGAAAGACGGAGGTTGCCCTACGGGCAGCATTTAAGGCTTTAATGGAAAGCAAGCAGGTTGCAATATTGGTTCCAACTACTATATTGGCTCAGCAGCATTATAATACAATTATGGAGAGATTTGCAAATTTCCCTATAAAAATAGCGCTTTTGAGCAGATTTAGAAGTGCTCACGAACAGAAAGTTGCTATTGAAGGTGTTAGAAAAGGAACCATTGATTTGGTAGTAGGTACCCATAGACTACTTTCCAAGGATGTGCAGTTTAAAGATTTAGGGCTGTTGATTATAGATGAAGAGCAACGTTTTGGAGTTAAGCACAAGGAAACATTGAAGAAATTAAAGGAAACAGTAGATGTTCTTACTCTGACTGCAACACCTATTCCAAGGACATTGCATATGTCTTTGATAGGGATTAGGGACATGTCGGTAATAGAAGATCCTCCTGAAGAAAGATACCCTATTCAGACCTATGTTGCGGAATTCAATGAGCAGATGATTAGGGACGCTATTCTTAGGGAGATAGGCAGGGGTGGACAGGTATATTTTGTATATAATAGAGTTGAAACAATTGAACAGTTTACATCACGGTTGAGGGCACTTGTACCAGAGGCTAGCTTTGTAATTGGACATGGACAAATGGCAGAAAAGCATCTTGAACAGGTTATGATAAATTTCCTGAATAAGGAGCAGGATGTACTTGTTTGTACAACTATTATTGAAACTGGACTTGATATACCAAATGTCAATACTATTATTATCTATAATGCTGATAAAATGGGACTTTCACAGTTGTATCAGCTTAGAGGACGAGTTGGAAGATCAAATAGAGTAGCATATAGTTATTTCACGTATGAAAGGGATAAGGTATTAAGTGAGGTTGCAGAGAAACGTTTAAGAGCAATAAAGGAATATACAGAATTCGGTTCTGGACATAAAATTGCCATGAGAGACCTTGAAATAAGAGGTGCGGGCAATTTAATAGGAGTGCAGCAGCATGGACGTATTGAGTCCATTGGTTATGATCTATATGTCAAATTTATGAGTGAAGCTATCAAGAGGTTAAAGGGAGAGTCTATAGAGGAAGTTGTTGATACTGCTATTGATTTAAAAGTAGATGGGTATATTCCCAATAAATATATTGAAAATGAAGAACAAAAGATTGAGATATATAAAAAGATTTCTTCTATAGAAAGTCAGGAAGATTATAGTGAGCTTATAGATGAGTTAATTGATAGATTTGGAGATATACCTAAGGAAGTAGAAAACCTTATGGACATTTCTTATATTCGCGCTCTTTCAAGTAGAATTGGCATCAAGAATATTTTACAAAGAGACAATGATATTAAGATTGATTTTGTAAATACGGACAAAATTTCTGTAGACCTTATTCATTATTTATCAAACGAATATGGAAAGAGACTTACTTTTGACTTATCTCAATCACCTTATTTTCTATTTATGGCTAAAAACACATTGAGTGAGTTAAAGCTTTTTGTAGAAAAAATTAACGGTTTTATTAGGAGTCAAAATAATATATAATGGATTTAGTTAAATAGAGAGAGGATGTTTTTATTGATAAAATTTAACAAGAAGAAATTATTGATTATTACCATAATCATGATATTATCCTTAGGATTAAATGGATGTAGTAGCAAAAATAAAGAAGGCCTAATTGCTGAAGTAAACGGTGAAGCAATAACTGAAGAAGAATTTAATGCTGACTATCAAGTATTTAAAACTTTGTATGAAAAACAGCTGGGAAAGGATGCATTAGATCAAGTTGGTCAAGATGGGAAAACTCTAGAGCAGTCCTTGAAGGAAAGTATTTTAGAAAAGCTTATAATGGAAAGAATAGTGGCCAAGGAATCAGATACTATGAACATAAGCGTTAGTGATGAGGAAGTATCTGAGCAGTTAGCATCATATATCGATGAAATGGGTGGCCAAGAAAAGTTTGATGAATTTTTAGATAATAATGATATTACTATGGAATTTTTTCAAGATAATATGAAAAAAGAGCTTTTGGTAAATAAACATAAGGTTGAATTTTTAAAAGGTATAGATATATCTGAAGATGAAGCAAAGAAGTTCTTTGAAGAAAATAAGGATAACTTAGTAATATTAAAAGCAAGTCATATATTAGTTGCAACCGAAGAAGAGGGAAATGCTATTTTAGAAAGATTAAAGAATGGCGAAGATTTTGCAAAGATTGCAACTCTTGAATCATTGGACACAGTATCTGCCGCTCGAGGAGGAGATTTAGGATACTTTGGAAAGGGAGCCATGATAGCTGAGTTTGAAGATGCTGCAATGGCTTTGAAAGAAGGAGAAATCAGCAAATTAGTTAAAACAGAGGTAGGTTATCATATAATCAAATTACATGAAAGAAAAGATACCTTTGAAGAGTTAAGGGATGAAATAATTAATTTATTAAAAGAACAAAAATATGTTGAGGCCTTTCAAAAACTTAGAGATGATGCTAAGGTGGAAAAATATTTAAAATAAAAATTAATCCTTATGGTTATAATATCCATAAGGATTTTTTTAGAGATTTCTGGGAGAATATCCATTAGAAAGTGTATAGATTTCCCCCTTTAGAAAAATAATAAGCTAACTAACAGTGTATAAGGAGGTTAATATTTTGAAGGCAACAGGAATTGTAAGAAGGATAGATGATTTAGGTAGAGTTGTTATACCAAAGGAAATTAGAAGGACACTTAGAATAAGAGAAGGTGATCCTTTGGAGATATTCACGGATAGAGAAGGTCAAGTAATTTTAAAGAAATATTCTCCTATAGGAGAGCTAAATGAATTTTCAGCAGAATATTGTCAATCATTACATGATAACACAGGTTATACAGCAATTATATCTGATAGAGACTCTATAATTGCCATATCCGGAGGGTCTAAGAAGGAGTATCTAGAAAAGAGAGTTAGTCCTGATTTGGAAAGAGTGACAGAAGGAAGAGTTACTTATGTAACAAGTGAAGCTAATAAGGCAGTTAAAATTTATTATGAGGATGAAGGTGATACTGAGTATACGGCACAGGTTATATCGCCAATAGTTATGCAGGGAGACCCAATTGGTGCAGTCATCCTTGTTTCAAAGGATATAAATGTTCAGATGGGAGAACTTGAAATAAAATTGGTAGAAACCGCTGCGGGATTTTTATCTAAACAAATGGAAAATTAACCTACCCTTTGGGTAGGTTTTATTTTATGGCTTTTGCAATATCCATAGGTATTTTTCTTAGGGGTAATGTGATATAATATATCGAGGTCAAAATCTCAGACCTTGATAGGCTGTGTGGTTCAATTGATATACAATTGCTTCCGATGCTTAATTGATTAGATTTCTAGGAGGTAAGATATGTCTAAGGACAATAATTTTCTTAAGGGTGCTGCTATCCTTGGAATAGCAGGTGTAATAGTAAAAATTTTAGGTGCAATTTATAGAATACCATTATCCAATATAATTAGCGATGAAGGAATGGGATATTATCAGACTGCATACCCATTTTATCAATTGCTTTTGACATTATCTACTGCGGGATTTCCTGTAGCTATAGCAAAGCTTGTTTCGACTAAGAGGGCAATTGGAGATCATAAAAATGCGTATAAGGTTTTTAAAGTAGCATTGATGGGACTATTAATGGGAGGTATATTGACCTCATTGTTTGTTGCTATAGGGGCAAAACCGATTGTTGAATCCTTGGGAAACTCCGATGCGTATTATTCACTGATTGCTTTGGTACCTGCACTATTTTTTGTTCCAATAATGGCTGCCTTTAGGGGGTTCTTTCAGGGAAGACAGACTATGGCTCCTACAGCCATATCACAGGTTATGGAGCAGCTATTTAGAGTAATATTTGGTTTATCTCTGACCTTATTATTGATAAATAAGGGGACACCCATTGCCGCAGGAGGAGCCTCCTTTGGAGGATCTGCCGGTGCTATTGTAGGTACTTTAATAATGTTTTATATTTTTCTTAAGAATAAGCCTGAATTACATAAAGAAATAGCTTCTGGAATTATTGATAAGGAATATCCCGTTCACACTATCGTTAAGGATTTGTTGATGATTGCTATACCAATTACTATTGGTTCTGCAATTGCTCCAATAATGGACACTATAGATACAGGACTGGTGCTTAATAGACTTCAGTCAATTAATTTCACAGAAAAAGAAGCTAATGCATTATTTGGACAGCTAAAGGGAATGGCTCAAACCTTGATTAATTTACCGCAAGTTTTTTCAGTTGCAATTGCCATGAGTCTAGTACCGTCAATTTCGGATTCATATGTAAGGAATAAGAAAAATGAAATAAAGAATACTATATCCTCAGGAATAAGAATTACTTTGCTAATTGGGTTGCCATGTGCCTTCGGATTGTTTGTATTGTCAACACCGATTATAAAGTTGTTATATTATAAAAATACTATTGAAACAATCAATAGTATTGGGGAGATATTGGCATATCTATCCTTTGGAGTCATATTTTTAACTTTGGTTCAGGCGTTAACTGCCATCTTACAGGGACTTGGTAAGCCTTTTATGCCAGTAAAAAATTTGGCGTTAGGTGCTGCGATTAAAGTAATATTGACCTATATTTTAACAGCAATTCCGGCTATAAATATTAAAGGTGCTGCCATTAGTACAGTATCTGCATATGCTGTAGCAGCGATTCTTGACTTCGTGGATGTTGCAAAGTTGACTAGGATTAAGTTCAATTATTTTAATATAATTGCAAAGCCATTTATTTCTGCAGTTGGGATGGCCATAATGGCTAGATTAGGATTTTTATTATTTGAGAATATATTAGGTAACAATCTGGCTACAATATTAGCAGTACTTGTTGGTGTAGTTGTTTATGTGATATTATTGGTTATAACTGGAAGCGTTACTGCTGAAGACTTGGCTTTGATACCAAAAGGAGAAAAAATAGCTAAAAAACTAGAGAAATTTAAATTAATTAAGTAATATAAAGGAGTAAAAAATGGGGAAGATATATATAGTTGGCTTAGGACCAGGGAGTATTGATTCTCTCACCGTAGGTGCAGTTAATCGTATCAAGAGTGGAAGTAAAAATTTCCTTAGAACTGAAAATCATCCAGCAGTAAGATACTTTAGTGACAATCATATAAGCTATAAGTCATATGACTATATTTATGACAGTGAAGAAGATTTTATAGATGTATATAAGAAGATTGTGGAACAGCTTAAAATAGAAGCCTCTAAAGAGGATGAGATAAACTATTATGTACCTGGGAATCCGTTGGTTGCAGAGAAGACTGTAGAACTTTTATTGCAGGATAATTTAGACATTGAAATCGTATCAGGTATGAGCTTTATTGAACCTATGATTGAGATTGTAGGTCGAGATCCTGTAAATGGATTAAAAATAGTAGATGGAGCTGTATTTGACAGCAGTGTAGTTGATATCAACGTGGACATGATTGTAACTCAGGTGTATAATAAACGTATTTTGTCTGAGGTGAAGATAATATTATCTGAAATATATGGAGATGACTATATAATATGGCTTATTCATAATGGTGGAATTAAAGATGAGGAACAAATTTTAAAGCTGCCCATGTATAAGCTAGACCAAAATAGAGTTGGAGCATTAAGTAGTATTTTTATACCTAAGATTGATAAAAATATAAAAAAAGTATATGATTTTACCGATATTATGGGTATAATGAGGTTATTAAGGGGTGTTGATGGGTGCCCATGGGATATTGAACAAACTCATGAGTCAATAAGAGAATCAGTTATTGAAGAGGCATATGAGGTTGCAGATGCCATTGACAGTGGAAATATCGATAATCTATGCGAGGAACTGGGAGATTTGTTGTTGCAGGTAGTTTTTCACAGTCAGATTGCATATGAAGAAGGAGAATTCTATCCCATTGATATCACTACAGCCTTGGCAAATAAGTTAATTTTGCGTCATCCACATATTTTTTCACAAAAAAATGTGGAAAACTCAGACGAAGTAGTATATAATTGGAATAAGATTAAATACAAACATAGGGAAATCACTACTCTTTCTGAAAAAATGAAGGATATTCCGAGGCTTCCAGCCCTTATGTATAGTTACAAGATACAGGATAAGGCAGCAGAGATTGGATTCGATTGGGATGATATAAATGGTCCCATTGATAAGATAAAAGAAGAATTCGATGAAGTCATAGAGGCTATAAACTGTTTCGAAAAGGGAGACGTAAGAATAGAGGGAGAGTTGGGAGATTTACTGTTTGCTGTAGTTAATCTATCAAGGTTTTTAGCTGTTAACCCAGAAGTTGCTTTAAATAGAACTATAAATAAATTTAGAAGTAGATTAGAATATATGGAATTAAAAGCAAATAAAATGGGTATAAAGTTAGGAAATATGACAATTACTGAAATGGATGCTCTTTGGAATGAAGCAAAAGAGCATGAATAAATTGGGTTTTATAATTTAATTATATTACTTAAGAAAACAAGGAGGAATAAAAATGAACAAAGCTGAATTAATAGCGAGCATAGCAGAAAAGAGCAACTTAACTAAAAAGGATGCAGAGGTTGCATTAAATGGATTTATTAAATCTGTAGAAGAATCTTTAGCAAAAGGTGATAAGGTTCAATTAGTAGGTTTTGGTACATTTGAAGTTAGAGAAAGAAAAGCTAGAGAAGGAAGAAATCCTAGAAATCCAGAAGAAGTTATAAAGATTCCAGCATCAAAGGCTCCAGTATTTAAAGCTGGTAAGGCTCTGAAGGAAGTTGTAAACGACTAATAGTAGTAATATAAAAATCAGGTTTCGACCTGATTTTTTTATAACCCAATTTACGATGTTTTTACGTAAATTGATGGTAGGTCAGAGGTTAGATTGGAGGAATTATGAGAATAGATAAGTATTTGAAAAATGCTAGGATAATAAAAAGAAGAACCATAGCAAAGGAAGCCTGTGAACAGGGGAGGATATTTATCAATGAAAAACAAGCCAAACCAGGAGATGAAGTTAAAGCAGGAGATAAAGTAAGAATTAACTTTGGTAATGGTTCAATGAAAATTGAAATTCTAGATGTGAAGGATAATGTGGGAAAAGAACAAGCCACAACACTATATAGAAATATTGATTAGAGCTTTTGTAATAAAAGCTCTTTTGTTTTCATAAATATATATAGAGAAAATATATGCCTGGTGGAGGGGATATTATGGCGGAGATTAAACCTACTTTCAAGAATCAAAATATAGTAATTGAAGATAGAACAAATATAGTTATATCTGGTGTAGAGCAGGTTGAAAGTTTTAATGATAATACAATAATTTTATCGACTATTAAAGGTGGATTAAGTATCAAGGGGGAAGGACTTAATGTCAGTAAGTTAAATTTAGATGAAGGTAATGTTAGGATAACAGGTGTAGTGAATAGCCTTACTTATATAAGCAGGGAAGGAGCTCCTAAAAATTTGATGGGAAAAATTTTTAAATAGTTGGTGTTATCTATGGATGTGGATGTTATAAAAGATTTTCTCTCCTTTGGGGCTTCAATAACAAGTGGGTTTTTTATAGGGGTTTTATTTGATTTATACAGAGCCTTCCGATTTTTATCAAAGCCCAAAAAATTGATTTCTTTAATAGAAGACATATTGTTTTGGATTATTGTAATTATTATATTCTTTGTTTTGCTTATAAAAACTACTGATGGAATTCTTAGAGGTTTTATGTTTATTGGATTTTTTTGTGGTGGGATGTTATATATACTTCTTTTATCTAAACATTTCTTGTCAAAGTTTATAAGAATATTCGAGTTGATAATTGAATTAATAAGTGAGATAATAAAAGTAACATTTTACCCATTTAGAAAAGTCTTTACAAAATCGAAGCAAAAAGTTAAGAAAATTTTGTTGATACCTAAGGTATTTTTTAAAGAGGTGGGTAGATATAGAAAGATAATATCAAAGAAAAAATAAACTTAATGATAAAGGCTGGTGAAAACTATGGCTAAAAGAAAGAAGAAGGTCAAGGGATTCAGATTAATTCACTTTGTTATTATATTTTTGATAATATATGCAGCTATTGTTTTTAATCACCAAAGGAATCTTATGAGGGATTTAAATACTAAGAAAGCTGAAAACTTGGCGAAGAAACAGGAATTGGAAAGGGAAATAGATGATTTAAATAAAGAAATTGAGAAGAGCGGAACTCTGGAATTCATTGAAAAGGTAGCTAGAGATGAGCTAGGCATGGTAAAACCAAGAGAGATTGTATATGTTGATAAAAACAAGCTCAAGAATCCTTTATTTGACATATTTAAGAAAGATAATTAATTGACTTTATCTATTTTCTGTAATATACTGGTTTTAATAGAATATATGATATGTTTTTTAAGGAGGAATTATTAATTTATGCCCGTAGTAGTTGGAGAAATAGTTGAAGGGGTAGTTACTGGAATTACTAATTTTGGTGCATTCATTCAACTGTCTGAAGGAAAAAGTGGACTTGTTCATATCTCGGAAATATCTCATGATTATGTAGAAAAGGTTACAGATTACTTAAAGAAGGACCAAAAGGTTAAGGTTAAGATTCTTTCGATTTCAAAGGAAGGTAAAATTAGTCTTTCTATTAGACAAGCTAAACCTAAAACTAATAAACCAGTTGAAATAGAATGGAATAAACCTGATGACAAGCAGAAGAATATGTCTTTTGAGGATAAGTTGAGTAGATTCTTAAAAGAAAGCAATGAGAGAATGGATCAGATAAAGGTACGTGATAATAAAAAAAATAGTGGATTTAGAACTAAAAAGACAAACATTGATTTATAAAACCGGTTATACCGGTTTTTTTATTTTGATTTTATTTTTTTATTTTATCTTGATTTTCGACATCATTTTACATTTAAAGTATATTTCGTTGCATAAATGTTCAATCATTGTAAATTAGCAGATCATAGCTTAAAGTAAACAAATTTTTATTTTAATCAAAAAACTTAAGACTAAGTTAAGGTTATAGGATAAAACTTATATTATTGTCTGAAATATCTTGATTTCAAGCCCTTTTATTGACAAATTACCAATAGTAAATTTGTTAATATCTTCTTAAGAAAAAGGAGGAGTGATTTTGATGTCAAGATCTGAGTCGATAATATCAAAAAGAAGGCTTGAATTAAATCTGGACTCGAGAGTTATTATACTATTAGTAATGTGTTTTTTTCTAGGGAGGGTTAATATTTTACACAAACTGTATCCGTTTGGGATTGCTTTTATTGGTGCCCATATCATATTGAAGAATGCAAACAAGGGACTTATAATAGCTTCAATACTAGGAACCCTTAGCTCTATGGGGATTGAAGGCTTTAGCTATTATTTTGCAGCCATATTCATTTATGGATTCTTTACAATATATAAGGGAAACAAAGACTATTCATTGATAACTGCCTCAACCATTGTAGCTGTATTATTTACTATAATAAGGTTTTTAGGAATTGCAATTACAAACAATCTAGTCGTATATGATATGGTAATGATTGCATTTGAAGGGTTGCTGGTATTTACAATGACATATGTATTCTCTTTTAGTTTTCCAATTGAGGAGCTAGGAACAAAAGAATTGTCAAGTGAAAAGATGATCTGTAGTTTTATAACCATGGCGCTTGTATTATCTGGGATTAACAATGTAGGGATACTTGGAGTATCTATAAAGAATATATTTAGCGTACTGATTGTACTTTTATTAAGCTATAATCAAGGTATATTTGTTGGAGGACTAACGGGTATACTATTGGGAATGGTAGCCTATATATCTAATGTGGAAATGCCTTTTATTATTGCTTTACTTGCAGTAGGAGGAATGCTATCCGGACTTTTTAAAGAATTAGGGAAAAGTGGATCTATAATTGGTTTTATATTGGGAAATGGAATTATAAGCTTTTATGTTAATGGTTTGGGTACAAGCTTCTTAAATTATTGGGAGATATTATTTGCTTCATTAGCGTTTTTAGGAATATATAATAAAGTGGATAAAATTCTAGAAGGTGTATTTAAACCTACATCTAAGATCAAGAAGGAATATGAAAACAAGAAATTTGAATTAGCAAGCAATAGATTGGCAAATATGTCAGAACTTTTGGAATCCATGGCTGATACATTTAACAATACTTTAGAGGAAAGAGATGTGTTTTCCAGTTCGGAAATTTACAATATTATTGATAATATCTACACAGGAAAATGTAAAGATTGTGAGAATTGTCAGAGTTGTTGGAAAAAACAATATTACACTACATATTATTCATTGTTTACTACAATAGGCATATTGGAATCCGATGATGAAGATAAAGAAAAATTAATAAATGATGTATTGGAAAACTGTGAAAATTTACAAACTATGAAGACGTCAATAGAGGAAGCATATAAATGCTATAAGGAAAAGGAAAGATTTAAGAAAAGACTTAAGGAACAAAGGATGGTTCTTATAGAACAGCTTCAAGGCTTAAGTAAGGTAGTAAATGATTTAAATCTAGATGTATATAAGAATGCAACCTTCAATGAAGAGCTTGAAGAGTTGTTAGAAAAAGAAATTAAGGATAAAAGGTTTGATATTAAGGAGGTGCTGGTGGCACAGCTAACTGGTGATGATATTGAGGTATATTTAGAATTTGGCACCAACAATACTTTAGATAGAATTGAGAGAGTAAAAAGGATTGTCTCTGATGCCTTAGGATATCCAGTTACAGCTGATTATGCCTTTGGCTCCATAGAGAGTACCAATCGATTTAAACTCATAAGAACAAATAGATATGGTGCATTGACAAAGGTCTCCGGAATACCTAAATATGATAATGAAATATCAGGTGATAATTATACATTTGGTGAAATAGAAAATACATCATATGCTATTATCTGCGATGGAATGGGTACCGGAGATATGGCAAGCAACGAAAGTAAGGCGGCTATTGAGATTTTAGAAAAGATGTTAGAGGTTAATATAGATAGAGGTATGACGGTAAAGACAATGAACAATATATTAAAGACTAGAAGCAGTGAGGAAATCTTTACTACACTTGATTTATCCTTTATGGATTTATATAAGGGCAGACTTCAGTTTATCAAATCAGGTGCACCTCCTACCTTTATAAAGAGAGGAGATGAAGTAAAGGTAATCAATTCATTGTCCTTACCTATAGGAATATTGAATGATGTTGACTTCAATATATATGAGGAAAATATTGAAGATGGGGATCTTGTAATTATGATGTCAGATGGCGTACTTGATTGTAACAAGGATACAGATTCACCTGAAAAATGGATGAAGAGTTTGATTGCCGGACTACAATCCCAGAGTCCACAGAGTATTGCAGATGAAATCCTAAAAATAGCGAAGTTGTTTAGTAAGGATGAAATAGCAGATGATATGACTGTAATGGTTACAAAAGTTTGGAGGAATAGTAACTGATCAATTCATA
>DAIUFH010000032.1:0-8697 GCA_036844705.1 Tissierella sp. | reverse complement strand
GATATGACTGTAATGGTTACAAAAGTTTGGAGGAATAGTAACTGATCAATTCATAATGCACATTTCACAATTCACAATTGTTCGAGTCGAGCAATTAAGAGTTAAGAGATAAGAACTAAGAAGTAAGAGTTAAAACACAACCCGAGATTCTTCGTTGGCACTTTGGAATGACTTCTTGCAGTAATTAAACTGCTATCTGTCATTCTGAGACGGACAGTATAATTAATGCTACCGAAGAATCTCGGGTTGCGCCATTTTTAGCATAATTGGGGTTCTCCACTACGCTGTTATCCCGAGCGTAGCGAGGGATCTCGGGTTTATCTTTTCAATTGTGAACTGTAAATTGAATTTGTGAATTGTATTTATGCATTGTGAATTGGATAAAATTAGGGTATATTATATAATAGGTGAGAGCATGTTAGATATTGTAAAAAGAAATGTTGAAAAATACAATTTGATAAAAGAAAAAGATAATATAGTCATTGGTGTCTCGGGAGGGCCTGACTCAATGGCTTTACTTTATTCTCTCTTAGAAATAAAAAAAGAATTGGACTTTAATATCCTTATTGCTCATGTAAATCATGGAATCAGGGGCGAAGATGCCAAAGCAGATCAGATTTTTGTTGAGAATAAGGCTAAGGAATTAAATATAATGTGTTATTCTAAAGAGATTAATATGGATGCTTATGCTAAAGAGCATGGCATTAGCCCAGAGGAAGCTGGCAGAGAATTAAGATATGAATTTTTTAGAGAAATATTAAAAAAAAATGGTAATGGAAAAATAGCAGTTGCACATAATAAGAACGATCAGGCAGAGACATTGTTACTTAGAATAATGAGGGGAACGGGAATCGATGGATTAGGAGGTATGGATTTTATCTCGGGAGATATTATCAGACCTTTACTCAATATATCAAGGGAAGAGATTGAAGCTTACATATTTAAAGAAAAGATTGAAACCGTATTAGATAAGACAAATTTAATTCCGATATATAGCAGGAATAAAGTCAGACTTGAACTAATGCCCTATATAATGGATAATTTTAACCCCAATATTGTGAATGCTCTATGGAGACTATCAAGGAGTTCAGATAATGATAGCAAGTTTCTAGAAAATATTACTTTAGAAAAATACAAATTAATAGTGAAAAAGGAGAACAAACATAGTATAATCTTTAATGGACACCTTTTCAATAATTTGGATATCTGTATTAAATATAGAATTATAAGACTAGCTATTTTAAAATTGGACGGAAGTTTGCAAGGAGTTGGAGAGCAGAGTATTACTTTGCTAATTGAACTTTTTGAAGAATTTAAGACAGGTAAAAAACTTAATTTGCCTAGAAATTTAGTTGGTAGGATAAGCTATGACGAGCTTATATTGGAAAAGTTTCAAGAGAAGACAGTCAAAGACTATGAATATGAGGTATATGTAGGTGAAAATGAATTATTGGACTTAGGAATTTCTATTAACATTAGAATATCTGATACTATACCTAAAAATAGCTTGAAAAATACAAGGTATTTTGATTATGATAAAATTAAGGGAAATTTACGTGTAAGAAACAGAAAGACAGGAGACAGATTTATACCATTTGGTATGAACGGAACAAAAAAAATAAAGGATTATTTTATCGATAAAAAAATTCCAAAGGAGTTTAGAGATAAAATCCCTTTGTTAGCAGATGATGAAAATATTATTTGGATATTAGGTTATGCTACAAGTCAGATTTACAGAGTCACTGGTGATACAAAGAATATTTTAATTGTCGACTACAAATCTATCTAGGAGGAATTTAAGTGGAAGCTTTTATTAAGGAAGTATTGCTTGATGAGGATACTCTATTAAAAAGGATTAAGGAATTGGGAACTAAAATTACTGAGGACTATAATGGTAAGGATTTAGTTGTTGTGGGAATATTAAAGGGGGCAGTTATATTCATGTCAGAACTAGTCAAGAATATAAAGCTTCCTATTACAATAGATTTTATGGCTGTATCCAGCTATGGTAAATCAACTATTTCTACAGGTGAAGTTAGAATCATCAAAGATCTTGATTTTAGTGTTGAAGGTAAGGATATATTAATTGTTGAAGATATTATTGATACAGGACTTACCTTAAATTATCTAACTGATATCTTGAAGAAGAGAGGAGCCAATGATGTAAGGATATGTACGCTGCTCGATAAACCAGAGAGAAGAACTGTTGGTGTGCATGTAGACTATTTAGGGTTTGAAATACCTGATGAATTTGTAGTGGGATATGGGTTGGATTATTCAGAACAGTATAGGAATCTTCCCTATGTAGGCGCATTAAAGGAGGATGTTTATAATAGCTAGATTGATTAGCCTTGATTATTATGTTATAATATTACAATATTTACTTAGCTTAAAGGAGGGAAGATAGGATTGAAAAGATTTTTCAAAGGTATTAGTGTTTATTTACTAATTGTGATTTTGATAATGTTTGGTGTTAGTATGTTCGGCTCTGATGTTGAGCAAGTTAGTGAAATGGATATAACTGAATTAGTAAAAAATATTAATAATCGAAATGTTGAAAGTATAATAACGGTAGGGAATACGGCTAAAGGTAAGCTAAAGGATGGAACACAGTTTACCACAATATTGCCTGAAGAATTTAGAGATAGCTTTTATCCTGACTATTTACAGGATTTAGTTGATAGTGGTGAAATTACTTTAGCAGGGGAACAAGAACCTAGAGACCCTTGGTATGTTAGCATGTTGCCTACTATAATGATTATATTGGTATTTGGTGTTTTCTGGTTTGTATTTATGCAACAATCCCAAGGCGGTGGCGGAGGAAGAGTAATGTCCTTCGGCAAAAGTAGAGCTAGAATGCATAAAGAAGATGATGGCAAGCGTATAACCTTCTCTGAAGTAGCCGGCTTAGAGGAGGAAAAGGAAGAATTAAAGGAAATAGTAGACTTTTTAAAGAATCCTAGAAAATATATTGAAATAGGTGCTAGAATTCCTACAGGAGTACTTTTAGTAGGTCCTCCAGGGACAGGTAAAACATATTTAAGTAGAGCAGTAGCCGGGGAGGCCGGTGTTCCATTCTTTACAATTTCCGGATCAGATTTTGTAGAAATGTTTGTAGGTGTAGGAGCAAGTCGTGTTAGAGATTTATTTGAGCAAGCTAAGAAAAATTCACCTTGTATAATATTTAT
Source organism: Tissierella sp. (assembly GCA_036844705.1). GTDB lineage: Bacteria > Bacillota > Clostridia > Tissierellales > Tissierellaceae > DAIUFH01. The sequence goes on along the minus strand of DAIUFH010000032.1, from coordinate 5,509 downwards.
AGATGAAATAGATGCTGTTGGAAGACGTAGAGGAGCTGGACTTGGTGGTGGACATGATGAAAGAGAACAAACATTGAACCAACTTCTTGTTGAAATGGATGGCTTTGCTACAAATGAAGGAATAATTGTCATGGCAGCTACTAATAGGGCAGATATACTTGACCCTGCATTGCTTAGACCAGGTAGATTTGATAGAACAATATATGTAGGTCTTCCGGATATAAGAGGAAGAGAAGCTATATTGGAGGTTCATACCAAGAACAAGCCTTTGGATTCAGATGTAGATTTAAAGGTTGTAGCAAAGAGAACACCTGGATTTACTCCAGCTGATTTGGAGAACTTAGTTAATGAGGCTGCTTTGTTAACAGCAAGACACAATTTAAAAAATATTCCAATGAATCTAATTGAAGAAGCGTCAATTAAGGTTCAGGCAGGACCTGAAAAGAAGAGTAAGGTTGTAAGTGACAAAGAAAGAAAGCTTACTGCTTTTCACGAGGCTGGTCATGCACTAACATCTAGATTGATTCCTGGAACTGATCCAGTTCATATGGTAACTATAATACCTAGAGGTATGGCTGGTGGATTTACAGCTTATATACCTGAAGAGGATAGAAGCTTTATTACTAAGAGACAAATGGAAGACAGACTTGTAACGTTATTAGGTGGTAGAGTAGCAGAAGCCCTAGTTTTAGATGATATCAGTACAGGAGCCCAAAATGATATAGAAAGGGCAACCAAGATAGCCAGATCCATGGTGACCCATTATGGAATGAATGAAAAATTAGGACCAATGACCTATGGTACAGATGAGGAAGAGGTATTTGTAGGCAGAGATCTTGGCAGAACTAGAAACTATTCAGAAGAAGTTGCGGCTTCCATTGATAGTGAAATGAGAAAATTAATAGATACTGCATATCATAAGGCTGAGAAATTACTCAATGATAATATGGATACACTTCATAGAATCGCAGAAGCTCTTCTAGAAAAGGAAACAATTGATGCAAAAGAATTTGAAAGATTGTTTCTTGGTGAAGAATAAATAATGAAAGTCATAAAAAGATAGGTATACCTATCTTTTTTTGTACCCATTTTGTACCCACATTGAGTCGTTCAATTTTAAGTAAATGACAACATAAAAATTTTAATAGTTCATAATTTTTGCAATTTTTACTTCATTTCATAATAAAGTTGAAAACTATATTGCAAAACAGTCATAAAGTTTAATATAATAAAGATAGATATGTTACCATAAGGAGGTAAAAAAATGTTAGACGATAAAAAGTTAGGGGAAGTGCAGGAATCCCTGAATAATTGGGAAGAGACTGATGTTGCAAAAGCTATAAGTAAATTTCCTGAAAGAAAATCTAAATTTTCTACTAGTTCTGACGTTGAAGTAAAAAGATTGTATACACCAGTTGATGTTAAGGAGTTAGACTATAATGAAGATTTAGGTTATCCTGGCGAATATCCTTTCACCAGAGGAGTGCAACCCACAATGTATAGAGGCAGATTATGGACTATGAGACAATATGCTGGATTTGGTAATGCAGAAGAATCAAATCAAAGATACAAATACTTATTGGAACAGGGACAAACAGGACTTTCTATAGCATTTGACCTACCTACACAAATTGGTTACGACTCGGACCATCCATTATCAGAAGGTGAAGTTGGTAAAGTAGGTGTTGCCATAGATTCACTTAAGGATATGGAAATTTTATTTGATGGAATCCCTCTTGAAAAAGTTAGTACATCAATGACAATAAATGCGCCGGCTGGCGTATTGCTTGCTATGTATATAGCTGTGGCTGAGAAACAAGGTACATCAGCTGATAAATTGAGAGGTACAATTCAAAATGATATTTTAAAAGAGTATATTGCAAGAGGTACTTATATATTTCCACCAGAACCATCCATGAGATTAATAACAAATATATTCGACTACTGTGCTAAAAATGTGCCACAATGGAACACAATTAGTATTAGTGGTTATCATATAAGAGAAGCAGGTTCTACAGCTGCTCAAGAAGTTGCATTTACATTGGCAGATGGTATTGCTTATGTCGAGGCTGCTATAAAGACAGGTTTAGATGTAGATGACTTTGCTCCAAGATTATCATTCTTCTTTAATGCACACAATGATTTACTAGAAGAGATTGCTAAATTTAGAGCAGCAAGAAGATTGTGGGCTAAAATAATGAAGGAAAGATTTGGAGCTAAGAAAGAAAAATCAATGCAGCTTAAATTCCATACTCAGACTGCTGGTTCAACTCTTACAGCACAGCAACCTGACAACAATATAATCCGTGTTACAATTCAAACATTAGCTGCGGTATTAGGGGGAACACAAAGCTTACACACTAATTCAAGAGATGAGGCTTTAGCATTACCTACAGAGGATTCTGTAAGGATTGCCCTTAGAACACAGCAGATAGTAGGATATGAATCAGGAGTTACTGAAACTATAGATCCATTAGCTGGTTCTTATTATATAGAAAGCTTAACTGATCAGATAGAAGAGCAGGCAGTTAAATATATTGAATCCATTGATGAATTAGGAGGAGCTCCTAAGGCTATTGCTAAAGGATATATTCAAAAAGAAATTCAAAATGCAGCTTACAAATATCAAATGGAAGTTGAAGCTAATGAAAAGATAGTAGTAGGAGTAAATAAATTCCAAATAGAGGAGTCTGGAAAGAAAGATTTATTGAAGGTTGATCCTGAAGTTGAAAAATCTCAAAGAGAAAAATTAGCTAAACTAAGAAGTGAAAGAGATAATCAACTTGTAGATGAAACACTTAAGACCTTAAAGGAAAAGGCAAATACAGATGAAAATCTAATGTATTATATCCTTGATGCAGTCAAGGCTTATGCAACATTAGGAGAAATTTGTGGTGTATTGAGAGAAGTATTTGGTGAATACGAACAATCAGTTATACTATAGGATTAGGAGGATGAAAAATGGATAGACCAATTAGAGTACTAGTTGCTAAACCTGGTTTAGATGGCCATGATAGAGGAGCTAAAGTAGTTGCTAGAGCATTAAGAGATGCTGGTATGGAGGTAATTTATACTGGGTTAAGACAGACTCCTGAACAAATAGTTGCAGGCGCAATACAGGAAGATGTAGATGTTGTTGCAATGAGTATTTTGTCAGGGGCGCATAATCATTTATTCCCTAAGGTGGTAAATCTTCTAAAAGACGAGGGGGCAGATGATGTATTGGTAATCGGAGGAGGCGTAATTCCTGAGGATGACATTCCTGGTCTTATTGAAGCTGGAGTTGAAGCCATTTTTACACCAGGTACAGCTACCTCAAAAATAGTGGAGTTCATAAATAATAACTTAAAAAGACAATAGGTGGTGCTTTATTTGAACATTGAGGAGAAATTGTTAAAGGGTGAAAAAAGAGCCTGTGCAAGATTGATTTCCATGTTAGAGAATAATGAGAAAGAAGCCATCGATTTGATTAAAAAATTGTACAATAAATCAGGGGGAGCCTATGTAATTGGAATTACTGGACCTCCTGGTTCAGGCAAGTCTACTCTAACGGATAGGCTCGCTAAGGAATTGAGGAAGCAGGATAAAAAGGTTGGTATAATAGCCATAGATCCTACAAGTCCTTTTAGTGGTGGAGCAATACTTGGAGATAGAATAAGAATGGGTGATTTAGCCCTGGATAAAGGTGTTTTCATCAGAAGCATGGGTACCAGAGGTTCTCTAGGAGGGATGTCTAAAGCCACTTGGGGTGCGATTAAGGTATTAGATATTTGTGGTTATGATTATATATTTATTGAAACTGTAGGTGTGGGACAATCTGAAATAGATATTGTCAAGACTGCAGATACTGTGCTCATGGTCATGGTTCCAAATATGGGTGATGATATTCAGGCTATTAAAGCCGGTATAATGGAAATTGCAGATATATTTGCAATCAATAAGTCTGACTTGGACGGAGCAGATAAGACTAAATTGGAAATTGAAATGAATTTGGACTTAAATGATAAAAAAGCTTATCGCCCACCTGTTTTAAAAGTTTCGGCAATCAAAAATCAGGATATAGATATATTGTTTGAAAGACTCTTAGAGCATAGAAAATATATTGAAGAAAAAAATGAACTTTATGAAAGAAGAATAAGGAATAATAAGCTTCAATTATTGAAGCTGGTAGAAGATGAATTGATGAAACTTATTTTAGATAAAGCAGTGGAAAAGGATATGTTAGATGAATTGTCTAGAAACATAACTCAAGGTATAACAGATCCATTTACAGCTAAAGATAAAATAGTTGATTTAATAAAAAAATGACTTTGTCATCCTGAGATGGACAGAATAAACATGTATATGAAGAATCTCGGGTTTAAACTATAATAAAACGGAGGGATAAAATGGTAGGCAAGGTTGACCACATTGGTATAGCAGTCAAAAATCTTGAAGAGAGCTTAAAGTTTTATGAGGATGTTTTAGGAATTAAATGTGTAGCTGATGAAGTGGTGGAAGAGCAAAAAGTCAAAACCGCCTTCTTACCACTAGGGGATACAGAAATAGAATTATTGGAGTCCACTAGCGAAGATGGCCCTATTGCTAAATTCATTGAAAAGAAAGGCGAAGGGATTCAACATATAGCCTATAAAGTAGATGATATTGAAAAAGCGTTGGAAGAATTAAAGGCAAAAGGTATCAGATTAATCGATGAAAAACCAAGATTGGGTGCAGGCGGAGCTAAAATTGCTTTCTTACATCCTAAGTCAACATTTGGTGTTCTCATAGAGATTTGTGAAAGAGGCTAAATGACTATATCAAGGAGGGTATAAGTATGGATAAAATTGAAAAACTCCTAGAAGCCAATGCAAAGATTGAATTAGGTGGCGGAGAGAAAAGAATCGAGAAGCAACATAATTCAGGTAAATTAACAGCTAGGGAAAGAATCAATCTATTATTGGATGAAGGAAGCTTCGTGGAATTGGACAAGTTTGTTGAACATAGGTCAACTAATTTTGGAACAGCTAGCCTAGAAGCTCCTGCTGATGGAGTTGTTACAGGGTATGGTACTGTGGATGGAAGATTGGTATTTGTTTATGCTCAGGACTTCACGGTAGTAGGCGGTTCACTAGGAGAAATGCATGCTGCAAAGATTGTTAAGGTTCAAGATATGGCATTAAAAATGGGTGCTCCAATTATTGGTATGAATGACTCAGGTGGAGCTAGGATTCAAGAGGGTGTAGATGCTCTATCAGGATATGGAAAGATATTCTATAGAAATACAATATCTTCAGGGGTAATACCTCAAATTTCAGTAATCATGGGACCTTGTGCAGGTGGTGCTGTATATTCTCCAGCATTGACTGACTTTATTTTTATGGTGGATAAGACTAGCATGATGTTTATAACTGGACCTCAAGTAATAAAATCAGTAACTGGCGAAGACGTAACTCAGGAACAGCTTGGTGGAGCAGGTACACATAACAAGGTAAGTGGAGTTGCTCATTTTATAGATAATAATGAAGAA
>DAIUFH010000031.1:0-23553 GCA_036844705.1 Tissierella sp. | reverse complement strand
GGAAAAAGCATACTTAATTTCAAGTATGCTTTTTCAAGTATATATAAAAAGGAAGGAGAGTTGTTTAGTTAATAGTTATCCATTAACTTAAATATATTCTAGTTTATAAGATGTCATTGTAATGAAACATAAAATTAAATAGAAAAACTTTAGTTATCTATTTAGCCAACAACCTCTTAAAGAAGTTCTTTGGAAATGCCTTTGTTAAAATTAGTATAAAAATGTATGCAAATGCCCCTACTACAAGACTAGAGCCAAATACTAAGGCATTTGTATTTTGCAGCTTATCTAAATCATAATTAGAAAAATAAATAAATACAACCATGAACATTGAGGCTATTACTGGTTTTCCCAAGATGTCCCAGTAGTTTAACTTTAGCCTTATTTCTCCTCTAAGCGTTTTTAAATCCATAACCATAACTACAATCATGGAAGTATAGTAGGCGATAAAGATACCATTTATCCCATATTTCGGATCTCCAACCAATGTAAATATAACTATTACTTGGATAACCATACCAAATACCCTTGTTATCGTTGCGATTATTTGCTTATTCAATCCATACAATATTCCGGATAGATTGTGCTGCAGTGCGATTAATACAGTGCTAAGTCCCATGATTCTAATGTAATTAGCAACTATTGGATCACTATATAGAAACATTGCCAACGAATTCGATAGCGTTAAATATATTGCACATAGAGGAATAGCAATAAGTAGTGTCGCTTTAATAGAAAGCTGTATATCACTTTTAATATCCTTATATTTTTTTAAAATCACTTGCTCAGTAAGACTTGGAATTAGATTGACTACTAGGGCATTTGTCACTATAAAGGGCAGATGAATAAGAGGCATGGTCATACCCATAACTCTTCCTATGGTAGAAACAGCTTCGGCATTTGTATATCCAGCTAGCATTAGCCTATTTGGAATCAATATAGTATTACAAAATCTTAAAAATGCGTTTATAAACCCGGATATTGTCAACGGCAGTGACATAGTTATTATTCTAAATAGAAATGATTGTTTCTTATCTATATTAGTATTTTTTTTGATTGAATATTTTCCCTTAGCATAAAGATACCACAAAAAATTAAAAAATTCACCGATACTTATCCCCATAATAGCAAGTAATGCACCATATTTAGGCGCTAAAGGGTAAATAAAATATAGGATAGTCATTACAACTATTACCTTTGCCAAAGCCTCTATTATTTCACCTATACTTGGAACTATTACATTTTTCAAGCCATAAAAATAAGATCTAAACACTGAAGTCATAGATATTAAAACAATAGCCGGCACTAGAAGATAAACACCTATTGTCATATCCTTGTTTTTTAAGAATTGTACTGCTATATCTTCAGCAAAATATATAATTCCAAGACCTAATAATATGGAAAGACTTATATTGAGTATAAGGGTGGAATTAAATATTCCCTTCACATTCAAATAATTATGTTTGGATTGTTGCTCTGCAACTAGCTTGGTGACAGATGTAGAAGTTCCGGAATTAATAAGTATTAAAAATATCATCAAAGTGGAAACTGCTATTTCAAACAATCCCATTGCTTCTGCTCCCAAGTATTTAGATAGCAGCACTTCATAAGTAAAACCAATAAACCTTATAATTATATTCATAAATACCATCAATATTGAACCATAAATAAATCTGCTTTTATTCAAAAAATCGCCCCCATAAAATGACTATAATAATTTATATGAGGTTAGATTAATTACAAGACTATTGAAAGGTTTTTATATGCCATTTTTGAATGTAATTTGATATAATTTATTAAAGTAACCGTATATAGAGGAGCAGTCATATGAAAAAGAACATTATTTATATTGCGATAATCTTAGTTATAACGCAGTTTTTTGCAGGGTTCACCTATGGTGCCAACATGGAATCAAATGAAGTTCTAAGAGTTGGAATTGATCCCAGTGTACCACCTTTTCAATACTTAGATAATGGTGAAATAGTTGGTTTAAATGTAGCGATAATAGACTCAATAGCAAAAGATTATAACAAAAAAGTAGAATACATACCAATGAGTATTGATAACGGTGTAAAAAAATTATTAACTGATGAGATAGATATGATTCTCGGGCTTAGATATGATGTTAATCTTCTATCCTATGTCGAATATACTGAAAGCGTTGTCCAGAGTATAGTATGTATGCTTGTTAAAAATGATGAACAGGAGTTAATCCAATCTAACTTGGGTCAATCATATTTCGTAGCTAGCGTAGAAAATAATTCAGCGGAATTAAAGTTTTTGGAAAATCTAAGAAGAGTAAATTTTAATGTAGCCTATAATCAAGAAGATGCATTTCAATTATTAATGATGAACAGAGCTGATTTTCTCTTGGGGGTTAAAGATACAATCGAATTTTTAATAAGTAAAAACAATCTTGATGATGAATATTCCATAGTAGATAGCTATACAACTCCAGTTGAATATATGATAGCTGTAAAGGCTGGAAATAAAAGCCTTGTAAATTTGCTTAATACTGGCTTAAGCAGACTAAAACTTAGCGGTGAATATGAAGAGCTATATTTTGAATGGGTTGAAAATAGTGAAGCAAGTATAGCAAGAAAGCTAAATAGAATTATTAATATAAGCATAATTGGAGCCATAACAGCAGTAGCCATTTTTATATTATCTTTCATATGGAATAGAAATTTAAAACACCAAGTCAAACTAAAGACTATCGAACTTGTACAGGCTAATGAAGATCTTGAAGCCCAGATAAAGGAAACCAGGAATAATATAGAACTAAAAAATTTAATATGTGAAAGTAGCCCAAGAGGTATTGTCATATTCGACAATAATGGAATTATTTCAATGTTTAATAAATCTGCTTTAAAAATTGCTGCTTTAGATAAGATTCCAATTGGAAAATGTGTATATGATATTGAACCAATAAATTTGATGCTGAAGGATACTGTAAATATAGTTTTTCAAAAGGGAACATCATATACGTGCGAAGAATTTAGATATATTAAAAATAATAATGAATATATTTACAGATATGTAATGTATCCATTATATGATTATGATAATAAACTAAGAGGAATTATAATAACCATTGAAGATATTACAGAAGAGCGAAAGCTTAAAGAGCAAATGGTTGAAAGGGATAAAAACAGGGTTTTAACTCAAATAGTTGCAGGTATATCTCATGAAATAAGAAATCCACTGACTACCATAAAAGCATTTGTAGAATTAATACCGCATAAAATCGATAATGACAAATTTAAAGTAGACCTGATAAATGTAGTTCCTCAGGAATTACAAAGGGTAGATAAGCTGATAGGAAATCTGATTGATTATTCTAAGCCTAAGAGTCAAAATAGGACAACCTTTGACTTAGGTGAAGTTATTTCCTCTAGTGTTTCATTTATTGAGCATGTAATAGAGGAAAATAATATATCTATAAATATAGATATTGATCAGGAACTATGGATATATGCGGATAAAAGCCAGATTAAACAGGTAATTATTAATCTTCTTGTTAATTCGAAGGATGCAATAGTTGAAAGGGGTATATACGATTATAAAGGTTTAATAAATATTGTAGGCTATACAAAAGAGAAAGAGGTAATAGTGAATTTTATTGATAATGGAATTGGTATGGATATGGAGGAGGTACATAGAGCTTTCGACATATTTTATTCCACTAAGGAAAAGGGAACTGGTCTGGGTTTGTCATTATCCTCACAGATATTGAAATATAACAATAGTAAGATATCAATTGAAAGTAAGAAGAATTTATTCACAAAGATTTCCATAAGGTTCCCATTAAAAAGACCTTTAGAAAGTGAGGAGGTGTTAGCGTGAAGAAAAATATATTGATAATAGATGATGAAGTAAATATCTGTTCATCATTGACATATGTCTTAGAGGATAATTTCAACATATTTTCCAATACTAATCCCTTTAAGGCCTTGGAATTATTGAGCAAAGAAGATATAAATCTAATTTTACTTGATTTAAGAATAGGAAAAACAAATGGAATAGATATATTAAAAAAGATAAAAGCAGAAAATGAGCAGGCCATAGTTATAATGATGACTGCGTACGGAACTATTGAATCTACTGTAGAAGCTATGAGAAATGGTGCGTTCACCTATCTTACAAAACCATTGAATATAGAAGAACTTTTGATTACCATTAATCAAGGCTTAGAATATCAGTCATTAAGTAATAAAGTTAATGAACTAAATAATCAATTAATAGATAAATATTCGTATAAGGGATTAGTGGGTAAAAGTCCAGAGATGCAAAATATATTTGAACTGATTGAGAAGGTAAGAGATGTTGATATAAATGTATTAATAACTGGTGAAAGCGGAACAGGTAAGGATCTTATTGCAAGAGCAATTCATTATAGTGGAAACCGAAGTAAAGAAAATTTCGTAGAGATAAATTGTGCGGCTATTCCAGAGGGTTTATTAGAAAGTGAACTATTTGGTCATAAAAAAGGAGCCTTTACTGGCGCAGACAAGGACAAGATAGGAAAGTTCGAATATGCTAAAAAGGGTACTATTCTATTGGATGAGATAGGGGATATGAGTTTAAACCTTCAGGCTAAGCTATTGAGGGTACTAGAGCAAAAGGAATTTTCTCCACTTGGCAGTAACGATATAATAAAGCTAGAAGCTAGAGTTATAGCAGCTACTAACAGAAATTTAAAGCGAATGATAAAGGAAAAAGGATTCAGACAGGACTTATATTTTAGATTAAATGTTGTTGAAATTGATGTGCCACCACTAAGAAATAGAAGGCAAGATTTGCCTCTTTTATTCAATCATTTTATTAAATTGTATAACGAGAAGTTAGGTAAGAACGTAGTCAAAATATCTAAGAATGCAGAGAAACTTTTATTAAAGTATTTATACCCAGGAAACATCAGGGAACTTTCAAATATTTTGGAGTACGCTGTTCTACTTTCAGAAAATGGAGCCATTGAAGAATCCGACTTACCCGATGAGGTGAGGTTACTTGGAAAAATTAATGCATCTGAATATGAATTAGACTCTCTATTGGGCTTAACACTAAAAGATATTGAGAGAAAGATAATAGAAGCTACATTAGAGCTGAATGAAGGACGTAGAAATGATACAGCAAGAATGTTGGGCATAAGCGATCGAGGTCTAAGGAACAAAATCAATGAGTATAAATTAAAGTAGGAATTATTTGCCGAGTCGGCAAATAATTCCTGTTTTTTCAATTTAGAATTCTAGCAAACGTTTGCAGACACCTATATTTATAGTTGGCATGGCTTTTGCAACTTTTGCAATATATATTTGTATAAAAATACGAGGAGGATTGTTATGAAAAGAAAATCACTACTACTTATTTCAATGCTTTTAGCAATTGTACTTATTTTGTCAGCTTGTTCAAGTTCTAGTCAACCGACAGATTCTAAACCAGCAGATACTTCTAAGCCAGCTGAAACGTCTGCACCAGTAGAGGCACCAACCAGCAGTTTTAATAAAAAGGACTACTTTATAACCGTAGCAACCGGTCCTACTAGTGGGTTGTACTATCCAATTGGCGGAGCTTTTTCAAATGTTGTAAAAAATAAACTTGGTTTTCAATCATCAGCTCAATCTACAGGTGCTTCAGTAGAGAACATTAACCTAATACTTGAAGGTAAAGCAGATCTGGCTATTACCATGTCAGACTCCGTTGCACAGGCATATGAGGGCTTCGGTGCTTTTGAAGGGAAAGAGCCAAAGGATAACTTAAGATGCTTAATGGGGTTGTATCCAAATTATGTGCAGCTTGTAACGACTAGAGATTCTGGAATCCAGAAATTTGAAGACTTAAAAGGTAAGAGAGTAGGAATAGGTGCTCCAAATTCAGGTGTTGAGTTAAATGCAAGAATGATGTATGAAGCTCATGGAATGACGTATGAAGATTCAACTGTAGATTATTTAAACTATGGCGAGGCAATTGATCAAATGAAGAATGGTCTAATTGACGCAGCATTTGTTACAAGTGGAATTCCAAATGCTACTATAATGGAGCTTGGGACAACTAATGAAATAGTAATTATACCAATTGAGGGTGAAGGTGCTAAAAAATTAATCGAGAAATACCCTTTCTTCGTTCCAGAAATAATACCAAAAGATACTTATAACACATCAAGTGATATAAATACTGTTACAGTTAGAAATATTCTTTTAGTAAGGGCAGAATTACCAGATGACGTAGTTTATGAATTAACTAAGGGAATATTCGAAAACATTGATGATATTAAGGCATCACATAATACTGCTGACAAGCATATATCACTTGAAAATGCACTAATTGGAGTAGATATCCCATTTCATCCAGGTGCAGAAAGATATTATAAAGAAGCAGGGATTATTAAATAATGTCACAAAATAAAAGTGGGAAGGGGCATCATTATGCCTCTCCTTCTATATTAATATTTTTAATATTTGCAATAATTTTAGGTTTTATAATTATACAAGGAAATAGAAAGGTTCTAATAATTAGAAATCAAAGAACAAACGAGATTTATTTACAAAAAACTGTTCATAAATCTGATATTATCATATTTGGATGGATACACTCCTTTGAGCATATTCCTTGGAATGAATATTATAAAGTCCTCGAGGATGATCAACTATTGTTAGAAACAATTGAAATTGCAGGATTTGGAGCAGGTATTCCAAATAATAAGGGAAAAGTCACAGTAGATGATAATGGAATGATAATAATGAGTGATATTAATGAAAAGTTTGAACATATTAATTGGATTCATTCGCAAACAGCATTAGATTTCATAAAGCTAGATGAAGCAATTATAGGTAGGGGATCCGACTTTCCTCATCATGAAAGTTTAATATTAGAAATAAAGGATAGGTGATGATATGGCAAAACTAGAAATAGGCAGCGAGCTTGGTCATGAGCAGATTGCTATAATAGAAAAATATGATAAGGAGCAAAAGACCAGAAATTTTGATAAGAAGTCCTTAATAAATATTGTATATTGGACATGTGTAATTATCTCTTTATATCACTTGTATACATCTATATTAGGGGCTCCTGCAACCTTAAAGCATAGATCTCTACATGTTAGTATGATGTTGTTTTTATCCTATTTTTTATATCCCTTTAATGATAAAGCAAGCAGAAAAAAGTTGCCGCTATATGATTTATTTTTAGCATTATTATCTCTGGCAATTACGTTATATGTTTGGATTGATTATTCAAATATAATTGCAAGAGCGGGAGTTATAAATATAATGGATATGATCATGGGTACTATTTTGGTAATTTTAGTAATTGATGCTTCCAGAAGAATATCTGGATGGCCTCTTACTATTCTTGCTACTGTATTCATCATATATGGATTATTTGGAAGAAACCTACCGGGGATATTTACGCATAGGGGTTATGACTGGAAGTCCTTGGTTAATCAATTTTTCATAAGTACAGATGGTATTTATGGCACTTCAGTAGGTGTGTCATCTAGTTACATATTCCTCTTTATACTATTTGGAGAAGTAATGAATAAATCTGGAATGGGGAAATTCTTTAATGATATTGCCTTGGCTCTGGCTGGAAGCTCAAAGGGAGGACCTGCAAAGGTTGCAGTAATTGCGAGTGGATTTCTAGGGAGTATCAATGGGTCAGCAATAGCTAATGTCGTAACTACTGGAACATTTACCATACCATTAATGAAAAAAATAGGTTATTCAAAAGAATTTGCAGGATCGGTGGAGGCAACAGCGTCAGTAGGAGGCCAGATATTACCTCCGGTAATGGGGGCAGCTGCCTTTATAATGGCTGAAATGGTAGGGATTAAATATAGTCAGATAATTGTATATGCAGCTATTCCAGCAATTCTATATTATATTGGAATCATGATTCAGGTTCATTTAAGAGCTTGTAGAAGAAACTTGACAGGTATTGCTAAGGAAGATTGTCCTAAAATTGGAGATGTAATGAGAGACAAAGGGCATCTCTTAATTCCGATAATATTCTTAATTTATATGCTTATATTTAGTGGGAAAACTGTCATATATTCGGCAGTATTATCCATTATATTAACAATAATAGTAAGTATGTTTAAGAAAAGTACTAGAATGTCAGTAAAGGATATATTAGATGCTTTTGCAGCTGGTGCGAAGGGAACGGTTTCAGTAGCAATAGCATGTTCAATAGTAGGAATAATAATTGCGGTAACTAGTATCACTGGATTTGGATTAAATATGGCTAATGCAATAATTCTTTTAGGCAGTCAAAGCATCATAGCAACTTTAATCCTAACTATGGTAACTTGTATGATTCTTGGAATGGGTTTGCCTAGTATTCCAGCCTATATCATAACATCTACTATAGCCGCTCCAGCATTAGTAAAGCTAGGCATTCCAGTAATAGTAGCACATTTATTTGTGTTCTATTATGCAATGTTTGCCAATTTAACGCCACCTGTAGCTTTGGCGGCTTTCGCAGCAGCAGGACTTTCTGGAGGGGATCCAATGAAAACCGGTTTTGCTTCAGTAAAGCTAGCTTTAGCCGGATTTATCATTCCGTACATGTTTGTATATAATACAGAACTACTATTATTAGATACAACACTTCCGGTTGCAATTCGAGTAGTTATTACATCTTCAATTGGAATTTTAATGATTGGTGTAGCTGTTGAGGGATTTTTAAAGAAGGAAGTGCCATCTATACTTAGGGTAACTACCTTTGTTGGTGCCTTACTTCTAATAACAGCTAATGTCATTCAGGATTTAATAGGATTTGTATTATTGGCAATACTATTAATTCAACAGTATATTGGAAGTAAAAAAAGTTTCGTTGGTAACAGCACCCCAATGAAATAGCCGATTGGAGGTATTTATGAACAATACAATAGAGATACTATTAGAGCATAAATCAATAAGAAAATATACTGAAAAGCACATAACTCAAGATGTGATAGATACAATTGTATCCTGTGCACAGATGGCACCTACATCAAGTCATTTTCAGGCATATACTATTATAGAGGTAAAGAATAAGGATAAACGTAAATTACTATCAGAATGGGCAGGAGGACAGAAGTGGGTAGAAAATGCACCTTTGGTATTGATGTTCTGTGGGGATTTACATAGGGCATATAAATACTATGAAAATATTGATAGGGAAATACTTACCAATACAGAGCAGTATACAGTGGCAACAGTTGATGCAGCACTTGCAGCACAGAAAGCGTTAATTGCTGCCCAAGGCTTAGGTTTAGGAGGCGTATTTGTTGGTGGAATAAGGAATGAGGTTGAAAATATATCTAATGAATTCAACCTTCCTGAACTTGTATTTCCACTATTTCTTGTATGTATGGGATATCCTGCAGATGACCCAGGCATTAAGCCACGATTACCTCAAGGTGCAGTTCATAAAATTGATTTCTATGATGAGTCACAGGATGATAGCCTCATTGAAGAGTACAATAATATTGTAAGTAAATATTATGAGGAAAGAACTAAGGGTAAGGAAAATGACAGATGGACTGAACGCTGTGGAAAATATCTAACAGCCAAACCTAGATATAATGTGGGAGATTTTTTTAGAAAAATAGGGTTATTGAAGAAATAGAATTACATCTACTTTCCTGTCATTCAGACTGAGCGAAGCGTAATAGAGGAATCTCCTCTTCTGAAAGCATTGAAAACAGGAGATCTTTCGGCTACGCTCGGGATGACAGGAGAAGGACACTTCTCACCTATATATGCATTCTTTTATTTAATTCTAATTTAATGTCCTCTCCCTGAAATATGAATATAGCGGCTATTGAGATTATGCTTGTAGCAATACTTATGATAGATGGATATATCACATTGACCCAGTTGAAAACAATAAATAAAATTGGAACTATGCCCAAAAATCCATCAATTAAAGCATAGGTTATATAATCTCGTGAGCCAAGTCTAAGTATTTTTGCAGTTATATACATTATTATCATGGCAGAAACACAGGTAATAGGAATTACGTAATTTAAAGACCATCCTTTCCATCCGATTTTCCAATCCCAGAAAATTGAGAGCAATGATATGATAAATACCTGCCAAACGATTTTCTTAGGCATATGATATCCTCTCCGTAAAATTACTATAAGTCCAAGCCATATGCTTAGTAGTCCAAATATTACTAATAATGGCCAGTTTACGGTTGCAGGAAATATTATATTAATTGCAAAGCTAATAACTATGGCTGCTATAGAAATGAAAACAAGTATTTTTATAACTAAATGACTCTCATAAAATGGCGAAATTATTGGAAAAGTCTTGCTATCTTTATAATCATTACTATCTGGCAGAATGTTTTCGCAAAGCGTACATCTTTCTCTTTTATTTTTTATATAAATTTTGCAGTGATTACAGTATTGCATGTTAACTCCTTCCTTAAAAGTTTGAAGTAATAGTAACTTCAATATTATTGCTAGTTAGATATTTAAAAAATGTTCTTTGAATATCCGTCTCCTCGAAAGGAGATGTAAAGCTTATGACCAGATTATCCTTATAAGAACAGAGGGTGATTTGTGGTCTTCTGGCACTTACACAAATGCTAAATTGATGAATATAATCCTGAAACTCCGTGGGCATCTTAATTTGACCTATATTAGATATAGTTGTTGTAATTCTTCTATCATTAATATGATTGGCAATTTTAAGAGTTAAGTCTTTTAGCCCCAAGGGAATAATTCTAGTAAAAGGATTTTTCTCTAAAGACATCAATTTATATAAATGAATTGAAATCTCTTCTTTTGTAAGTCCTCTCTTAAAAGAATCATTTACACTTTCAATAATTGACTCAAGCTCTGGACTATTTTTATTGAAATCATACGAAATATTCATTGTACTAAAAAAGTTTCTGGCTGTTGCTGACTCGTAATATTGTCTTAAATTGATAGGCACCGATAATATAACGGGATAAATGACTTTATTTGAAGGCATCTCTTTATATATAGAATAGAAGAATAATGATGTTAAAAATACAGTCAATGTTGTGTTGTACTTATGTGCCAAATCCAATACTGATTTTACAGACATAGAGCCTTCTATCAATCTTGTTCTGTTTTCATCATTTTTATTTCCCTTAATGTGGTAAGCTTTTTCTTTATTTCTTTTGGATTTTTTATTTCTATTCTCAATTTTATTGTGAATTTTTTCAAAGCTATCATCCATTTTTTCACTAATGGAAGCCTTGTAGTTTATTTTTGGAATATCATCAGAAAGCTTGTCTTTATATCTAATGGTCATATAATGATAGATTAGTGTTTCCATAAACCACATGGAGCCTGAACCATCAGTAAGAGCGTGAAAAACTTCAAGATTAATTCTCTTGTTATAATATATAACCCTAAATAAAAGGTTTCGCTTTTCCTTAATGTAAATTGGTGCACATACAGGCAGAGACTCAATTTCCACTTCTGGTTTAATGTCACTTGACTCAAAATAATACCAGAAGATCCCTCTTCTAAGGACTGATTTATATAGTGGAAAGCTTTCTATAGTTAAATCCAGAGATTTTTGAAGAATCTCAGGATCTATAGTATCGTATAATTCGCAGCTCAGTCTGAAAACCTTGGTGTCTATACTTGTAATAGTTGCAGGGAAAATCTTTGAAGCATTATCAAGTCTTCTCCATTTTATTGTCTTCTTCTGTTTCATTTTTTCCTCACTTCAGTTTTTTATCGTTTAGAAATGAATCGATGATTTCATAGCACTTTTCTGAGTCATCTGATTTTACAGCATTAGTCAAAAAACCATGAAGTGCATCCTTCATTCTATATATTATAACATCATTACCAAAACTTCTCAGCTTTTTTCCGTATGCTTCGCCTTCATCACGGAGAGGGTCAAATTCTGATGTAATAATTAAAGTATTTGGCTGATTTGATAAATCCTTTGACAATATTGGTGCAACATAAGGACTATATCTGTCCTTCTCAGTTGGCACGTAAAGTTCCATATAGTCCTGTACACGTTCTGATGTTAGTATATAATTCTTACCATTTTCAATAACAGAAGGATAAGGGGATGATTCCGTATGATCGTAATTTGTTACTGGATATATGAGAATCTGTTTTTTTGGTAGAAAATCTCCAAAGTCTCTCGCTCTAAGTGAAACTACTGCCGCTAGATTTCCTCCTGCACTATCACCAATTAGAGTAATATCCTCCTGTTTACATTTCAATATATCAAGATTTAAAAATATCTCCTTTGTAACGTGATAACAATCCTCAAGTCCAGCCGGAAAAGGATGTTCCGGAGCTAGTCGATAGTCAACTGAAATTATGCTATGGCCAGTTTTATTTGCAAGTGCAGCACAAACATTAGTATAAGAGTCAATACCGCCGATTACCCAGCCACCGCCATGAAAGAATATCAATACTTTTTGTGCTTTTCTGTCCTTTGGTACAAAAAGACGAACGGGGATTTCTCTATCTTCTACCATCATTTTGTGATCTAGCATTTTATAAACTGGTTCCTTTGGAGAATTTACTGCATTAAAAGCCTTGCGAAAAAGTTTGTAATGCTTTTTTAAATTTATAGATAACTTAGAAAAAAGTTTTAAAGCTAACTTTTCAAATCTCTTCATTCAGAACCCCCTCGTATAATATGCTTTTTATATTATACCCATTTATTAGTATCTCACTTCTGGCAATTGTTTATTTGATATGTCTAGTAATTATCATAATAATAGTGTGATAATAGACAGATGTAAATCATATGAGATAAATTAAATATAATTTATAAATAATAATAGCAAGAATTATAAAATATTGTAAAAAATCATAGAAAAGTTTTATAAAAAGAAGGATTTACAAAAAAATGTAGAAGAATATATTGGAAATATAACGGAGGGATGGGAGAGTAGCCATTCATAATTAAAATATAGTAAGGGGAAAAGCAAATATTAATATACATATAAGTAATAAGTCCCAAATTAAAATTAATTTGAGACTTTTCTGAACATAAAATAAATATAATTTCAATCCACACCTAACGAATCCTTTAGGAATAATTAAGCGACATTATTATTTTACCATAGAATTTAATTTTTTTATAGTAAATATCAACTCAATAACTCAATATTTATATTTTATAAAAACTTTAACAATTTATGTATTTTACTATTGAATTTAAATATGATTAATATATAATAGTAGATAACATTAAATATATATAGAAGTATTTTATTTTAAAATAAATACTTATAATGGTACTAAGACAAATTGTGGTTAATGGGTTTTCGCCTTCTTAATATAATAGTTAGTGTGCTTATATTATTCGATATAAAGAGGCGAAACTCCTTTTTAAATATAGATATTGTTGAGTGATAAGAAAAAGACATTGTTTGATACACGATGATTACAAGAGTTATAGGTTATATTAGCAATATAAATGATAAATTGAGGAGATGGTTTAATGAAAAATTATAGTAAACTTTTAGCTCATTATGATAAGGAAAATCCACTTAAAAAACAATTCTTAATGGATCATTTATTTGAAGTGTCAAGGATATCCAAGAACATTGGAAGTACAGTAAGACTAAAAAGTACATGTGAGTTGCTTGGAATTCTACATGACTTTGGAAAGTATAGGCACGAATTTCAGATTTATATTAAAGGCGAATATAGAGGTATGGTGAACCATATTTCTGCTGGTGCAAGATTATTAGATTATATAGAGGATAAAGTGAAAAACAAACATAGAGATGAAGTAGATACAAAAGAAAAAGTTTTGAAGCTGTATAAGGAGATATTACAGTATCCTATTTTATCTCATCATGGGCTTTATGACATCATTGATAAAAATTGTAATTATCATACTAAAATTAGATTAAACTATAATAATGATTCAACTGAAATGGAAAAAGATTTAGAATTTTTCAATTTCTTAAATAGCGAATATAAAAGGGCAAATAATACGACTATATATGATCTTTACTATGAAGGATTTATAGAATTTGAACAAGTTTATATAAAATTAAAAGAAATGGCAAGAAAATTCAATGTTAAAACAGATAAGGATAAGGAGAAGATACATAGAAAAAAGGCACTATATTTTTATTATGGTTCATTAATAAGGCTTTTATTATCTATATTAAAAGAAGCAGACATTTATGATTCATCTAATTATTATAGAACAGATAAGGATAGAGTATATTCTGTAGAAGATAAAATTATAATATGGGGTCAAATGAGTGAATCAGTAGAATCCCTATATGCTAAGTTTGAAGATAATAAGGAATCAAAATTAGATATGGTTAGAACGGAATTGGCTAATGAATTATATGAACAATCCCTTGTAAGTGAGAATGGTGCATATAAACTGGATATGCCAGTTGGGGCAGGAAAAACATTTGCAGCACTTAGATATGCAATAGGGAACTGTAATAAGTTTAATAAATCAAGAGTCCTTTATTGCACAGCTTATCTATCTGTTCTTGAACAGAATGCTTCGTCCATTAAAAGTGTTGTAGGAGAAGAATATGTACTAGAGCATCATAGCAACATTATTGATGATTATGAGGGTGAAATAGATGAGAACGATCAAAATGAATATAGAGAGTATGAATATCTAAAAGAAAGTTGGGAGTCACCTGTAATTTTGACAACCCTAGTTCAGTTATCAAATACGATGTTTAAAGATAAGGCTTCAAATATAAGGAGGTTTTCAAAATTAATCAATTCAGTAATTGTTATAGATGAAATTCAAAGTTTACCAAACAAAGCTATATATAATTTTAATTTAATGACTAATTTTTTAGTAAATATTATGAATTGTAACATTGTGCATAGTACAGCAACTCCGCCTAACCTTGATAACAAGGATGCACTTACATACCCTTGCTTTTATAAAGAAGAATTAGGAAAAACCTTGAACCATAGTGCAACAAAAGATATTAGTGTATTCCATAGAGTTAATTATTATAGTTTATTAGGTGAAGAATTAAATGTAGAATTTGAAACTAATGATATAGTCAATCATATAAAAACAGAGATAGCTAATGAGCAAAGTGCTTTAGTAGTATTAAATACTAAGAGAGCTGTCTCAAATATTTATAATGCATTAATAATAGACAGTGAATTACTTGATTTAGATTGTGAAATTATCTATCTAACAACGAATCAGTGTGCAAAGCACAGATTAGAAATAATAGATTACATGAAAGGAAGACTTAAAGATCTAAGAAACTTAAAAGATAATAGAAAGTTAATATGTATTAGCACAAAGCTTGTTGAAGCTGGAGTGGATATAGATTTTGATTTGATATATAGATCTTTAGCAGGTATAGATAGTATTATACAATGTGGAGGACGGTGTAATAGAGAAGGTAAGAGATCAATAAAAGGAAAGCTTTTCATATTTAAATATAAAGATGAAAACTTAAAGTACCTTAAAGAAATACAAAAACAAGAAACAGCAGCTGAGTCAGCATTTAGATTACTTAAGATTGAAGACATAAATAATGGACCAATCAATATTGAACAAGCCTGTGGTTACTATTTTCATAAACTATTTTCCAATGAAGAAGTAGGGGGAAGAAGTTTAGAGTTTCCAATAAATGAAGATGATACAATTTTTAACTTGTTAACTATAAATCCAAAGGGTATAGACAATTATAAAAATGAACATGATGAAGATCCGCAATTTACCTTAAAACAAGGTTTTAAGACAGCAGGTAGAGAATTTGATTTAATTAAAGAAAATACATTAAGTGTAATCGTTCAATATGAAAACGAACAACTAATTAATGAATTCTATGAAGCAGTAGAAGATAATAGATTCTATGATATAAAAGTAATTCTCAAAAGACTTCAACCATATACAATAAACATTCGTAAAAATGTTGAATATAAGAACTATTTAATTAAAGAGTTAGATGGGGAGGTGTTTATTCTGAGAAAGGAT
Organism: Tissierella sp.; assembly: GCA_036844705.1. GTDB lineage: Bacteria > Bacillota > Clostridia > Tissierellales > Tissierellaceae > DAIUFH01. The sequence goes on along the minus strand of DAIUFH010000031.1, from coordinate 7,618 downwards.
GCATACAGCAAGGAAATTGGTATTATTAAAAGTGAATTACAGTCATTAGTGTTTTAGAAAGGAGTAACTATGAGTGATTTTAAATCAAATCCATTTTATATGAGAATATTTGGAGATTATGCACTATTTACTGACCCAATGACAAAAGGTGGTGGAGAAAAATTTACCTATCAAGTGCCAAGTTATCAGGCTATTAAGGGAATAGTTGAAGCTTGTTATTGGAAACCGACGTTATACTATGTTATTGATTCAATAAAAGTAATAAATCCAATAAAAACTGAAACAAAAGGCATACTTTCACCAATGAAGAATGGAAGTAAAGATCTTAATTACTATACTTACTTAAAAAATGTTGAATATTTGGTTAAATTTCATTTTATATGGAACGACAATCGAATGGATTTATCTCATGATAGAAATGAGATAAAACACGAACAAATATTGTTGAGATCTATGCAAAAGGGTGGAAGGAGAGATGTATTTTTAGGAACTAGAGAGTGTATAGGACATATTGAAAGAATTAGAAAGGAAGATTATGAATGCTCTAAAAGTTATTATGAGGGTGAAAATATCTCTTTAGGTGTTATGTTTCATTCTTTTGTATATCCGGATGAAGCTTATGATGATGCTACAACAGGTATACTAATGTCAAATTTTCATCCAGTAGTAATGATCAATGGTGAAATAAAATTTCTTAAACCTAAAGATTGCACAATTAAGCATTCGTTAGGAGACTATTCATTCAAAAATTTTAATAATTCCAATTTTATGAGTGTAGATGAGTTATTAGATATTTATGAAAAAGAGGGGGTGGAAGATGATGACTTTGATGAATGCACTTCTTGAAACCTATGATTTTGCACTAAAAAATAATTTAGTGGATAATTCTAATCTAAGTGTAGATGGGCAATTGTTATTACCTGTCTTCCACTCAAGTAGAAGAAATAAAGGTGATAATATATTTGAGATGACAATAAATAGTAGTAGCAATGTGATTAGTGGTAGATTTTTAGATGAAGATGAAATTTGTGTATTTCCAATAACTGAAGATTCAATTACGAGATCAGGTTCTAAAATAGCTCCCCATGCAATAAGTGATGAATTATCTTATTTATCAAGAAAAATAGATTTTGACAAAAATAAAGCATATATTGCCGTTGTTAAAGAGATGTTAGATTATGAAAAAAATCACAGATGTGAAAACTTTAAAATTATTGGGGAATACATAGTTAAAAATACTGTACTTGAAGATTTTTTGAGGATATATCTAGGAAAAAAGGAATATCAAATTGATAATAAATTTAATTTGAAATTTAATATTACCCAAGATAATGGAAAGATTAAAGAGAAATCAATAAATCTCGAAAAGATTTTTATCACTTTCAAATTAGAAAAAGAACTTTCAGGGGATATTAGTTTGACTAGAGATACTAACCTTCACAATTTTTATATTAAATATGTTCGAAATAAAAATAAAGAATCTAAGAACTTGGAATATTGTGATTTAACGGGAGAAATGGATTATTGTGTTGAGAGACATAGAGGTGTAATAGGGAATGCAAAGTTAATTAGTATCAGCAACAATGATGAAACCTATTATGGCAGATTTAAAAATGGAAAGGATGTGTATAGTCTTAGTTATGAGGTTTCTCAAAAGGTGCATAATATGCTTAAATATCTCTTGGAAAATAAAAACTACAATAGATTTATAGGTGAAAATGCCTATGTAGTAAATTGGTTATCAAATGATTTAAGTAAAGGTGGAATTGAATTAGTTTCAGATCTAGAAGATGAAGATGATTTTGAGGATGTGGAGGAAGTAACGATGTCTAAACTGGGAGGTAAAATATCTCAAAAATTAGGGGAATATTTTTTAGGTGAAGATGGAAAGTTTACTTCTAAATCAGATTTCTATATATTAATAATTGAAAAGATTAGTAATGGTAGGGTTTCTATTAAATATTTTAGAAATCTATCGAGGTCAGAGGCTTATGAAAGAGTAATGAACTGGTATGAAAGTACTAGGTGGAAGTTTTATGATATAGAGAGAACACCATCTATTTATCAAATAGTAAACTTTGTTTATGGACAAGAGAAAGAGGATAGGAATAACAAAGTTTACCTATCATGTGAAAATAAAAAATTAAGTAGAAGCACAATAGAGAGACTCATTCCGTGTATAATTGACTCACAAAAAATACCCAAAGACATAACAAGAACGGCTTTCTATAAATTATCCAATAAACAATCATACAAGAAAAAATGGGATGCTGCTCTAAATATAGGATGTTCATTGATAAAGAAATATAAAAATGATTATGAGAATATAAAGATAGACCCTAATAAAATAAGTGAGGTGAAAGAGTTGGAGGAGAGCAGAAGTTTCTATTATGGAAAACTAATGGCAATTTATGAGAAAATAGAATTAGATGCTATTAGAGGAAGAACTGGAGAAGATAGTGGTAAAGGGAAATCTCAAAGAATCACTAATTCGGACAGGCTATGGAATTCAATGATAAGAACCCCTGAAAGAACCAGATTTATCTTAGAATCAAAGATAAAACCTTATATGAATGTATTGAAGAAAAATAGTCCAGGGATATATGTCAATCATGATAAGTTAATTACAAATATTACATTGAAGATCATAAGTCTAAATGAGTCTGAATTAATAAATAAAGGTTCTTTAAACGAAGATTTTATATTAGGTTATTATTATCAAAAAAATGAATTTTATAAAAGAAAAGATATTGAATCTGAAAAATCAAATTCAAAAAATGATAATGAGGAGGATTAAATATGAATACGTTAGATAAAAAAATTGATTTCGTAGTATTCTTTACAGTAAAAAATGCAAATCCAAATGGAGATCCGCTTATGGGAAATATGCCAAGGACTGATTACGATGGATATGGAGAAGCATCTGATGTTTGTATTAAAAGAAAGATAAGAAATAGGATGCAGGATCTAGAATATAATATATTTGTTCAATCTCAAGATAGAACTGTAGATGATTATAAATCATTGGAAGCTAGATTTAATGCTGAGTTTGATAAAAAGAAGGATAGCGATGATATAGTTGCAGAAAAATCATGCGAAAAGTGGTTTGATGTAAGGAGCTTTGGACAAGTAATGACTTTTCAAAATAGATCCCTTGGTATAAGGGGACCTGTATCTATTAGCTTGGCAAAAAGTTTGAGTCCAGTAGATATCGTAACTTTGCAAATAACCAGAAGTACAAATGGTATGGAAGCAGAAGTTGGTAAGACAAGATCAAGCGATACTATGGGGACTAAACATTATGTAGATTTTGGAGTATATAAATTTACAGGGAGCATCAATTGTTATTTTGCTGAAAAAACTGGATTTACAGATGATGATGCTGATACAATTAAAGAAACTCTAAGAACATTATTTATGAATGATATATCATCAGCTAGACCAGAGGGAAGTATGGAAGTAAAAAAGGTTTATTGGTTCACACATCCTAATAAACTAGGAGTTGCTTCATCTGCAAAGATCCATAACCTTGTAAGTGCTAAAATTAAAGAAGATGTTCAGAAAGTTAGTTCATATGAAGATTATATTATAACTATAGATAAAGAAAAGTATGATAGTTATAAGAATTTAGGATTAGACTTAAAAGAAATAGAGGGCATCTAAAAAATATGAATTATCGAGAAAATAGCCTTGAAGAAAACGAAAGTGATAACTATCTACTAATATCTGGAATTCAGCATTTTATTTATTGTAGAAGGCAATGGGCGTTGATTCATATTGAACAATTATGGAGCGAGAATTATTTTACCATAGATGGACAAATAAAACATACTAGAGTTGATAATACTGATTCTGTCGAGCTTAAAAATGATATAAGGATAATTAGATCGATGCCTATTACCTCTCAGAGATTAAAAATACAAGGAAAATGTGATGTGGTAGAACTAAAGCCTGATGATGATGGATTTTATTTTAGTAAATACGATAAAAAATATAAAGTTTATCCAATTGAATATAAAAGAGGCAAACCAAAACTGGATGATAGCGATATAATGCAATTATTGGCTCAGGCTATGTGTTTAGAAGAAATGCTAGGGCTAACAATAGAAGAAGGGGCATGCTTCTATTTTGAGACTAGGAGACGACAGCAAGTAATTTTTACGAAAGATTTAAGAAATCGATTGACGAGTATAATAGAAGAAATGAATAATTATTACAGTAGAAAGTATACACCTGAAGTTAAGAAAAGCCAAAAATGTAAGGCTTGTTCATTAAAAGACCTATGTTTACCGGAGCTTGATGGAACTATGTCTGTATCTGAATATATGGAAAAGAGGTTAAAGGAATGAGGCAATTACTTAACACACTTTATATAACGCTTTCAGACGTATATCTATCTGTTTCAGGTGAAAACATTGTTATAAGACAAGACGATAATATTTTAGCTAGGTATCCTTTTCATAATCTAGAAGATATTGTTTTGTTTTCCTACTTGGGTATGAGTCCAAAGCTTATCCAAAAATGTATGGATTATGGAATTGGTGTTTGCTATCTTACACCAACGGGTAGGTTTATTGCTAGACTTAGGGGACAATCTAAAGGGAATATTTTACTAAGGCGAAAACAATATAGGTTTGCAGATGATAAGAACCAGAGTTTGTCTATATCTAAAAATATGATATGTGCAAAAATATATAATGAAAAGTGGACAATAGAGCGTTATATTAGGCAATATGAACATAGAATTGATGTTACACACTTAGAACAATCATCAGAATATTTAACAAAATTGTTAGGTACAATTCATCTAGTTAATGATGTTGATGAGTTAAGGGGAATTGAAGGCATAGCTCAAGTTACGTACTTTAGTTGTTTTAATGATATGATACTTAATCAGAAAGAGGACTTTAAATTTGAAACAAGAAGTAGAAGACCTCCTCTAGACCCTATAAATGCAATTTTGTCATATATGTATTCTATATTATCAAATGAAGTGGCGAGTGCATTAGAGTCAGTAGGACTGGATGCATATGCTGGATTTATGCATACTGATAGGCCTGGAAGAATATCTTTAGCACTAGACCTAGTAGAAGAGCTTAGAGCACCAATTGTCGATAGGTTTGTTTTTTCTTTAATTAACATGAATCAAATAAAAAAGGATGATTTTATATATGAAGATAATGGGGCTATTTTAATAGAGGATGATAGTAGGAAAAAGATTATAGGACTCTGGCAAGAAAGAAAACAAAAAACTTTGACACATCCTTTTCTAAATGAAAAAATTGAATGGGGGTTGGTCCCATTTACTCAAGCCATGTTGCTTGCAAGATATTTACGTGATGATCTTGATGGTTATCCAGCATTTATGTGGAAGTGATAGTATGTTTATATTAATTACTTATGATATAAATACAACTACAAAAGATGGAATGAAAAGACTGAGGGATGTGGCAAAAATTTGCCAAAACTATGGGCAAAGAGTGCAAAATTCCGTATTTGAATGTAAAGTAGATGAAGGCCAATTTAGAATCATTAAACATAAACTAAATGGAACCATTAATCATGAAAAGGATAGTTTAAGATTTTACAGACTAGGTAAAAATTATGAAAAAACTATCGAACAAATGGGAAACAATAAATCATATAATATTGAGTCTCCATTAATATTATAGTGCGAACCATAAGTGATTGATGTATTCACGTTATGTTCGCACTAAATATTAATTAATATGGAGATAAAAGTTTTTGTTTATCGTTATTTATGATATAGTTTTTTATAATAAATACTATATATTGCTAGGTATGGTTTAGTAATAACTATATGTAGCTGTCGCTTCCTATACTGGAAGCGTGGATTGAAGTTAATTGTTTGACTTTAAGGTAATCATCATCTATCGTCGCTTCCTATACTGGAAGCGTGGATTGAAGTTGTATCTATATAGTCCAACAAAGGCAATTCTTCATGTCGCTTCCTATACTGGAAGCGTGGATTGAAGTTATTATCACCACGCTCTACCTCCATAACTTTTATGTCGCTTCCTATACTGGAAGCGTGGATTGAAGTAGATATGGTAGATATAGGAATATATAAAATAGAAGTCGCTTCCTATACTGGAAGCGTGGATTGAAGTCTCTGATGACTTATATATTAAATAATCATAATAAAGTCGCTTCCTATACTGGAAGCGTGGATTGAAGTTTTTCTTGTTGTCGTACAAATCTAAAAATATAGCAAGTCGCTTCCTATACTGGAAGCGTGGATTGAAGTTTATCAACACAAGACACATCAAAATTTGTGTCCAAGTCGCTTCCTATACTGGAAGCGTGGATTGAAGTCGAAATTAAGTAATTTAAGAGAAATGGTATATATGTCGCTTCCTATACTGGAAGCGTGGATTGAAGTACTAGAATCAGCTTTAAAATAATACATATCCTCGTCGCTTCCTATACTGGAAGCGTGGATTGAAGTAATGAAGACAGCAGGGAGATGTATTATATCTTAGGTCGCTTCCTATACTGGAAGCGTGGATTGAAGTCTTAGTGTCATAAAATGTTGTGTCTATTCTCCATGTCGCTTCCTATACTGGAAGCGTGGATTGAAGTTATATGGGACTGGGAGAAATTTTGGAGATTATCAAGTCGCTTCCTATACTGGAAGCGTGGATTGAAGTATTTCCAAATATGGATTATATGGTGTATGAAAGACCGTCGCTTCCTATACTGGAAGCGTGGATTGAAGTAAAGTTGGAGATGTGGATGTAGATGGGAATATAGCGTCGCTTCCTATACTGGAAGCGTGGATTGAAGTAAAAATGGGAAAGTGGAGACGTACAAAATTTAAGAAGTCGCTTCCTATACTGGAAGCGTGGATTGAAGTAATCCTCTGGTAATGCAACTACAACAAATAGTTGGTCGCTTCCTATACTGGAAGCGTGGATTGAAGTTCTATTACCTTCTTTATCTATAAAAGTTACCCTTGTCGCTTCCTATACTGGAAGCGTGGATTGAAGTTACCTCTCTCTTTATTTTATCAGAGGTTAATGGTGTCGCTTCCTATACTGGAAGCGTGGATTGAAGTTTTTGCTTGCCATATTTTCTACCTCTCTCTTTATTGTCGCTTCCTATACTGGAAGCGTGGATTGAAGTGTGTAACACTTGGTACTAGCCCTAACCCTTCATGGGTCGCTTCCTATACTGGAAGCGTGGATTGAAGTACAGATAGAAGAAAACGACATTGCACTTATGGACGTCGCTTCCTATACTGGAAGCGTGGATTGAAGTGCTATACTCTCTTATCACAGTGATTATGTTATCTGGTCGCTTCCTATACTGGAAGCGTGGATTGAAGTCAACAAACCATTAAACATAGAGGACAACCTTCATGTCGCTTCCTATACTGGAAGCGTGGATTGAAGTAGCTAATTGTCTAATGCTCACATAATTGGTAGCAGTCGCTTCCTATACTGGAAGCGTGGATTGAAGTAAAAGAAGCAGCACAAGTTAGAAAGGAAATTTTAGTCGCTTCCTATACTGGAAGCGTGGATTGAAGTGCTATACTCTCTTATCACAGTGATTATGTTATCTGGTCGCTTCCTATACTGGAAGCGTGGATTGAAGT
>DAIUFH010000030.1:6132-24088 GCA_036844705.1 Tissierella sp. | reverse complement strand
TGTGAACTGTGAATTGTGAACTGTGAATTGTAAAGTAATAAAATTGAGTATTTTATCATAACATTAAAAAGAATATGGTAACGTTTGCAAATAGTTGAGGATATTATTGCTTCATCAATTGACTTTAATATGGGCAGGAGTTATAATAGTGAAAAGTTTACTAAAATATTACAGTTAAAGAAAAAAAGGGGGCAAATTCATGAAAAAGGTTATTTTGTTAGTATTATCTGCAATCTTAGTGATTGGATCACTTGCGGGGTGTACTCAGACCACCTCTGGCAATAGTGAAAGTTCTGATGCAATCAAAATTGGAGTATTTGAGCCTATGACAGGAGCTAATGCAGCTGGTGGGGAAATGACCGTTGAAGGAATAGAATTAGCTCATGAAGAGGTAGGAGAGGTGCTTGGAAAGAAAGTTGAGCTAGTAGTAGTTGATAACAAATCCGATAAAGTAGAAGCAGCTAATGCGGCTTCCAAGCTTATAGAAAAAGATAAAGTTGTAGCAATTATAGGAAGCTACGGTAGCTCGCTATCTATGGCGGCTGGAGATATAGTTAAAAATGCAAAAGTACCAGCTGTAGGGTGTTCTCCAACAAATCCTTTGGTAACACTTAACAATGATTACTATTTTAGAGTATGCTTTATAGATCCATTTCAAGGTACTGTAATGGCTAACTATGCATTCAATGAATTGGGTGCAAAGACAGCTGCAATAATCCAAGACGTTCAAAATGACTATTCGGTAGGATTGTCAAAGTATTTTGCAGATGCTTTTAAGGAATTAACTGGAGATGACAATAGTATTGTAACAACTACATCATATAATGCTGGAGATCAAGATTTTACTGCTCAATTAACTAGTGTAAAATCATTGAACCCTGATGTAATATTTGCACCAGGAAATTATGGTGAATCAGCGTTACTTATTAAACAAGCTAGAGACTTAGATATAAAGGTACCATTCTTAGGTGGAGACACTTGGGAATCACCTGAGTTTTTATCAATAGGTGGAGATGCAGTTGAAGGAGCAGTATATTCAAGCCACTTTACAGCAGAGGCTCCAGTAACAAGTGTATCTGAAACCTTCCTTGCTGATTACAAAGCTAAATTCAATCAAGATGCTAATGCATTTGCAGCATTGGGATACGACGCATATATGGTAATTATAGATGCTATAACAAGATCAAACTCAACAGACCCTGATGCTATAAGAGATGCTTTGGCTGGAACTTCAGGCTTTGTTGGTGCAACAGGAAATATAACTCTAGATGAAAATGGTGACGCAGTAAAATCAGCTGTAATAAATAAGGTTGATGGTGGAAAATTCATATACTTAACAACTGTAGAACCATAGAACTAAAAGTTAAGAATTAAGAGTTAAGAGTGAATAACGAAAAACAAAAAAATTAAAAGAGGAGATTCTTCGATAGTTGACGTTATTCTGTTCGTCTCAGAATGACATATGTGTTGTCCTTCTGAGCTTAGTCAAGGAATCTCGATTTTGGATATATATGATTTTAAATTAATGGTGTCATTTCGTTTATTTCATAAATGAGATGACACCTAATTGACTAAATAAAAATAAAATAAAAATTCATAATTCATTTTGTGATTTTAATTGTGAACTGTGAAATGTGAATTGTGAATTGGCATTGGAGGAATGAATATGAGTACTCAGGAATTCCTGCAACACTTGGCAAATGGTACCTCCTTGGGTAGTCTTTATGCTTTGATAGCCATAGGATATACTCTTGTATATGGCATTTTAAGATTAATTAACTTTGCTCATGGAGATATATTTATGTTAGGAGCATATATTGCCTATTATGGAATAATTTTTACACCACTACCTTGGTGGTTGGTATTTATTTTAGCATCAGTTGTTACTGGACTAGTAGGTCTTGTATTAGAGAGATTAGCGTACAAGCCATTGAGAGGTTCACCTAGAATAACTATATTGATATCTGCAATAGGGGCTTCCTTCCTCTTACAAAATCTTGGAATACTTGTTTTTGGAGGCAGACCAAAGGCATTTCCTTCTCCAGAATTTATGAATAAGGTCATAAATATCGGAGGTGTATCAATAGGATTGGTTTCGATTATTATTCCTTTTGTAACATTGATATTGCTAATGATACTGACTTTTATTATACAAAAGACCAGAACAGGTATGGCGATGAGAGCTTTATCAAAGGATTATGAGGCTGCCAGCTTAATGGGGATTGATATCAATGGTGTGATTTCCTTTACATTTTTTATTGGTTCTTTCTTAGCGGCGGTAGGCGGAATTTTGTGGGGAATCAAATATCCTCAATTAATTCCTATAATGGGTATAATGCCTGGACTTAAATGTTTTATTGCGGCCGTAATTGGAGGTATAGGCAATATTACAGGAGCAGTATTAGGTGGATTTATTCTTGGGTTGGGTGAAATTATGCTTATTGCCTTCTTACCAAATTTGACAGGTTATAGAGATGCCTTTGCATTTATATTATTGATTATCATCCTTCTTATTAAGCCTACGGGCTTAATGGGAGAAAAAATAGCAGAGAAGGTGTAGCCATGAAAAAAAATAATAATTTACTCAAAAATATTATATATATTGTGGTGGCTATACTAGCAATGCTCGTCTTAAATTTATTTCTAGATAGCTATCAGGTAAGAATCTTAAATCTTTGTTTTATTTATATTATACTTGGACTTAGTATGAATCTTATAAACGGATTTACAGGCTTGTTTTCGTTAGGTCACGCTGGGTTTATGGCTATAGGGGCATATACTGTTGCAATACTTACAATGACACCAGAAATGAAGGAAATGAACTTCTATATGAAGCCTATGCTTCCTGCATTAATAAATTTAAATGCTCCATTTTTAATAGCTTTATTGTCGGGTGGTTTATTGGCTGCCTTATTTGGGTTTTTAATTGGGGCACCTGTTTTAAAGTTAACTGATGATTACCTAGCCATTGCAACCTTAGGCTTTTCTGAGATTATCAGAGTTGTAATTGTAAATTTACAAAGTATCACAAATGGAGCTTTAGGTCTTAAGGGTATTCCACAAAAAACTAATGATTTTATAGCAGGACGATTCGATATAAAGCCAAGTATCAATTTATTGTGGGCTGGAATCGCGGCTATAATAACTATAGCATTAATTAGGCTTTTGATGAAAAGCAGTTACGGAAAGGCTTTTAAAGCAATTCGAGAGGACGAAATAGCAGCAAGGAGTATGGGCATCAATTTGTTTAAACACAAGGTAATGAGCTTCACCATTGGATCATTTTTAGCGGGAATTGGAGGAGGATTGTTGGCAGTATCACTTGGTACTATTGACCCAACATTATTTAAATTTGCTTTAACATGGAATATCATATTGATAGTTGTTCTAGGAGGTATGGGCAATATCAGCGGAACTATTATTTCAGCGATGGTAGTTACTATAGCTATGGAAGCACTAAGATTCTTGGACGAATCCATAAATTTTGGATTTATACAGACGCCTGCATTGCCAGGATTGAGGATGGTTGTTTTTTCAATTATATTGATGGCAGTAGTAATATTTAAGAAAGACAATATTATTAAATCTACCCTAGAGAAGGCGAGGGGAAGATATGCTAAAAATTGATAATATAACAATGAAGTTTGGTGGGGTTGTTGCAGTAAATAAATTTAGTGCAGAGATAGATAAAGGTGAAATAGTAGGACTCATAGGACCTAATGGTGCTGGAAAAACTACTGTATTCAATATGGTAACAGGAGTATATAAACCAACTATAGGTGATATCTTATACGCTCCTAGTGGCAAGTTGCAGTCCATTACAAATTTAAGACCTGATGAAATAGCAAAGATAGGTATATGCAGAACCTTTCAAAATATAAGACTGTTTAAAGAACTTTCCGTTTTAGATAATGTATTTATAGGAAATCATCTTAGACTACAATCGGGAGTGGTTTCATCAGTTTTGAGATTGCCTAATTATACTAGACAGGAAAAGGATATGTATGAAAAGTCCAAATACCTGTTAGAGAAAGTAGGACTTTATGATGAAAGAGATGAAAAATCTTTTTCTCTTCCATATGGTAAACAGAGAAGGCTGGAAATTGCAAGGGCATTGGCCACTGAACCAAAGCTTTTACTCCTAGATGAGCCTGCAGCAGGTATGAATCCGCAAGAAACTCAGGAGTTGATGGAGTTTATAGGTAATATAAAAGATGAATTTGAGCTTACAATATTCTTAATAGAGCATCATATGGAAGTTGTAATGGGTATATGTGAAAGGATTTATGTATTGGACCATGGTGCTCACATAGCTGATGGGGACCCTATTGAAATACAAAACAATCCAAAGGTTATTGAAGCTTATTTGGGGGTGGATTAAATGCTTACCATAAACAATTTACATGTCAATTATGGGGGTATTAAAGCCCTTAGAGGAATAAACTTAAAGATAGAGGATGGTAAGATAGTTACCCTTATAGGAGCAAATGGTGCAGGTAAATCCTCTACACTTCGTGCGATTATGAATTTGGTAAAAAAAGAATCTGGAAACATTAAATACGATGGGGAAGAGTTAACGAATTTAAAGACTCAGGACATCGTTAAGAAGGGAATAGCACTTTCTCCTGAAGGAAGAAGAATTTTTCCAAATTTAACTGTTGAAGAAAATCTGATATTAGGTGCTTATACGATAAAGGATAAAAATATCATATCAACTCAAATGGACAAGATGTATGATTTATTCCCAAGGCTAAAGGAAAGGCACTGGCAAAAGGGTGGAACATTGTCTGGCGGAGAACAGCAAATGTTGGCAGTAGCACGTGCTCTGATGTTGAGTCCAAAGGTTCTTATGCTTGATGAGCCATCATTGGGTTTGGCACCATTATTGGTTAAGGATATATTTGAAATCATAAAGGAAATTAACAGGCAGGGCAATACTATTTTGCTAGTAGAGCAGAATGCAAAAAAATCCTTAGAAATAGCAGATTATGGATATGTAATAGAGACAGGCTCCATTGTAATCGAAGGGGAAGGCAGTAGTTTATTGGAAAATAATAAGGTAAAAGAAGCATATTTAGGAGAGGCGAAATAGAGTTAAGAACTAAGGACTAAGAGTTAAGAAGTAAGAACTAATGAAAACCCGGGATCCTTCAGGGGTAAGGTTTATGCTGCTATCTCAGGATGACAAACACTTGTAAGGTTTATGCTGCTCGGCTTAGGATGACAAAATTGTCATTCTGAGACGGGCAGCATAATGTTTTCTACCGAAGAATCCCCTCCACTGCTGTCATTCTGAGCGCTAGCGAAGAATCCCAGGTTTGATCTTTTAATTGTGAGCTGTGCATTGTGCATTGTGAACTGAATTCCTCACTACTGTCATTCTGAGCGCTAGCGAAGAATCTCGGGTTTAATCTTCTAATTGTGAATTGTGAACTGTGAACTGTGAATTGAAAATGTGAATTGTGAATTGAATTCCTGTCATTTTGTAACCTAAATGTAACCATAGTTTATAAATATGAAGGGTATAATTGTATAAAGGTAATTATCTAATTCACAATGCACATTTTACAATTATGAAAAACTGGCACTATAGTCAAAGGCAAATACCCTAAAGATATGACCCCAACAATTGTGAACTGTGAATTGTGAATTGAATTTCTCACTACTGTCATTCTGAGACGGGCAGTATAATACATGCTATCAAAGAATCTCGGGTTTTAATCTCTTAATTGTGGACTCTGAATTGTGAACTGTGAATTGAAAATGTGAACTGTGAATTGAAATATGGGGGGTTGATAGTTTGAAAAGAGTCAGTATATTACTTATTATCGCAATTATATTATCATCATCTTTATCTTTTGCTTCTATATCGGATAAGCTTGAAAACCACTGGTCGGATAGTCAAATAAACAGGGCTTTTGTGGCTTACTATTTTCCATATTTATCAAAAGATAACTTTGCAAAATTTGAGCCTGATGGAAATATCTCGGAACAGGATTTTATCTTATCCATTGCTTCTCTTTTTAAGGATTTAGGATATGATATTTCACTAGATGGTTCGCCTGCTGATGTTTCACGGGAGCAAATGGTAAATATTTTGGCTACAAGATTAAAGGACGTTGGAATGGAATTAGGAAAAGATACAAATTTACCATTTAAAGATATAAATACTATGTCAAATGATAGCATAGAATTATTAAGACTGTTATATAGTAATAATATAATACTAGGTGATTCTAACACTAGTTTTAATCCTAGTAGAAACTTGACACAAGCAGAGTCTATAATAATTCTTCAAAGAGTAAAGGGGGTATTGGAACGAATGAATACCATTATCTTTAAGACTTTAGGCATAGTACAATCCTATAATAATCAAGAGGAGATTATAATAAAAGAAGAACCTGATAAGCTTTTAGTAACTATCACTAAGGAATTCCCTACTCCTGGTTACTCAATGACAGTGAATAAGATACTAAAAGAGAGAGGAAGTTATAGAGTATATTTTGATATTACACCACCTCCTGCCGACTCCGTTCAAATACAGGTGATTACTTATAAGACTTTGACTTTAGAAATAGATAAGAATCAGCTCAATGGAGGACCTTATAATTTTAAATTGGATGGATTTAATAGCATTATAACAAATTAATCGGATGTACTCCTCTAAAGACCTAATAATGTATTTTAATACTTATTGGGTCTTTTGTTATTGGAGCATTTTCTTTTTTAGAAGTATGCATTGCTGAAACTTTTTATGCTATAATTAGTGTATTAACATTTTAAAAGAGGGATAGATATAATGACAAGACAGCAGAAGATGGCAAAATCAGCGGCAATGATTGCCACATTTACATTATTGAGCAAGGGTTTGGGATTTATAAGAGAGGTGCTTATAGCCTCCAGATATGGTTCTGGTATGGAGACGGATACCTATTTTGTTGCAATGTCGTCAACTGTTATAATTATGACTACAATAGGTTCTGCTTTAAACACAACACTGATTCCAATATTCTCCGAAATAGGCCAAAAAAAGGGCAAGGAAGGAAGACTAAGATATCTCAACAACATTCTTAACATAGTTTTCTTTATAAGCCTGATTTTAGCAATTGTTTCATACATAGCTTCACCTTTAGTAATCAAGGTAATGGCTAAGGGTTTTAGGGGAGAGCAATTTGATTTAGCTGTAGGATTAAATAGAATTGGCTTACCTATCATTGTCTTTTTGGGGTTTACCCATGTGCTTTCCGGATATTTGCATTCATTGCAGATTTTTGGTCCTCATGCAATAATGGGCATACCATATAATTTTATATTTTTGATATTTTTATTGTTCTTTGCAGAAGGTAAAAGTATTGGGATGTTAATGCTCGTGAGTGTATTGGCTTCAGCAACCCAGTTTCTGATACAGATACCGGCTACAAGAAATACTGGATATAGATATTCACTGAATGTAAATTTGAGGGATCCTTATATAAAGAGAGCTTTGTATCTAGTTTTTCCCGTATTATTGGGGTCATCGGTACAGCAGCTTAATGTTATAATAGATAAAACCCTTGCATCCGATTTAGTGGAGGGGAGCATATCTGCATTATCATATGCATCAAGAATAAATGATTTGATTATAAGTGTATTTATAGCTGCAATTACAACTGTAGTATTTCCGATGCTATCCGAAGCATCATCTAGGAACGATGTGAAGGGCACAGTAAAAATTTTAAATCAAGGAGTAAGCATTATTCTGTTGATTACAGTACCGGCTTCTATAGGTATATTGATACTTGGGCATCCATTGGTACAGGTGTTTTTTGAAAGAGGTGCTTTCAGTGCGGACGCATCAATAATGACCAGCGGAGCTCTTATATACTATTCAATTGGATTAGTAGCAATAGCTCTTAGGTCAATGCTCAACAAGGTATTTTATTCATTACAGGATACAAAGACACCTATGATAAATGGCGTCATAGGAGTATTGTTAAATGTGATTTTAAACCTTATGCTAATAGGTTCAATGCAGCATAGAGGTCTTGCTTTGGCAACTAGTATATCTACTATAATAACAACTATTACTTTATTATATAGGTTAAGAATAAAAATGGGACCCCTTGGAATAGTTGGTATGGTAGTATCGTTTGTTAAGACCCTCCTAGCGTCCCTTGTAATGGGTTTCTTTGTCTATATGATATATTATAGGATTGGCGTATTTTTGCATCAAACAAAGCTTATACAGCTTCTTATATTACTTGCAGCAATAGGGGTAGGGGTGATTGTATATTTCCTAATGTTAATGGTAGTCATGAGAAAAGAATTGAAGATGTTACTTAGGACAGTTGTAAGAAGATAATTGATAGTTAAACCCGAGATCCTTCAATAATGCTCAGGATGACAACTATGTCATTCTGAGATGTGCAGTAAAATTACTGCTATCGAAGAGTCCCGGGTTTTGTTTTTCATTCATATTTTATTTTGTTGGTTTTGCTGTTCCAGCAACAATCTCATCTGCTCTGTGGCAAGCTACTGAGTGTCCTTCTGTAATTTCCCTAAATTCAGGTGTTGTTTCATGACATCTCCCAACTGCATATGGACATCTTTCAACAAATCTACAGCATTCCTTAGGGTTTATAGGACTTGGAACATCGCCTTCAAGCATGATTCTCTTTCTACTTCTTTGAATTTCAGGATCCGGTATAGGAATTGAAGAAAGAAGTGCTTTTGTATATGGGTGAATTGGGTTATCATAAAGTTCTTCTGATTTTGCCAATTCCATCATATGTCCAAGATACATAACACCGACTCTATCTGAAATATATCTTACCATTGATAAATCATGGGCTATAAACAAATAAGTCAATCCTAATCTCTTTTGCAAGTCCTCCAATAGGTTTACTACTTGAGCTTGAATAGATACGTCTAGAGCTGAAATAGGCTCATCACAGACGATAAATTTAGGGTTTAAAGCCAATGCCCTTGCTATACCAACTCTTTGTCTTTGACCACCTGAGAATTCATGTGGGAATCTGTTTGCATGTTCTTCATTTAATCCTACTAGTTCAAGAAGCTCAATAACCTTTTCGTGTTTTTCCTTTTGGTTCCTATATACCTTGTGGATATCCAAAGGCTCAGCGACAATTTCTTCAACAGTCATTCGTGGATTTAGTGAAGCATAAGGATCTTGGAATATCATTTGGAAATCACGTCTTACTTCTTGCATTTCATGACGAGGCAATTCATAGATATTCTTACCATTGAAGTATAATTCGCCTTCAGTTGGCTCATACAATCTGATTATGGTTCTGCCAGCTGTTGATTTACCACATCCCGATTCACCTACTAATCCTAAGGTCTCACCTGGATATATATCAAAGCTGATTCCATCTACTGCTTTTAGGATTCCGCCGCTAACATCAAAGTGTTTTTTAATATTTCTTGCAGATATTATAGGTTGTACCATTATGCTTCTCTCCCTTCTGCAACATCCTTTGCCATAGGATGATTTAACCAGCAACAACTATAGTGAGTTTTGCTAAAATTCTCTGCTTCAGGCATATTGTCTTTACATATTTTCATAGCTTTATCGCATCTGTCATAAAAAGAACAACCCTTTGGAGGTATATATAAATCCGGAGGTGTTCCTTCAATTGAGTGTAGAGATTCGTTTCTATCCATGTCCAATCTAGGAACACTTGCTAATAGCTTTCTTGTATAAGGATGTTTTGGATTTTTAAATATTTCATCTGTTAATCCTTGCTCTAATATTTGACCTGCATACATAACTATTACCTTATCACTCATATCAGCAACTATGCCCAGGTCATGAGTTATTAATATGATGGACATATCAAGTTTATCCTGTAAAGCCTTCATAAGCTCCAAAATTTGAGCTTGAACTGTTACGTCTAAGGCTGTTGTAGGTTCATCAGCTATAAGCAACTGAGGATTAGATACCATTGCCAATGCAATCATAACTCTTTGTCTCATTCCTCCAGAGAATTCATGAGGAAATTGCTTTGCTCTTTTTTCTGGCTGTGGTACTGCTACAAGCTCTAGCATTTCGATTGCTTTTTTTTGAGCTTCTTCTCTACTTAAATGTTGATGTTTAATTAAACCTTCAACGATTTGTTTTCCAATCCTCATGGTTGGATTTAATGAGGTCATTGGATCTTGGAATACCATTGATATCTTGTTTCCACGAATTTTTTGCATTTCTTTTTCAGTCTTTGTTACTATATCTTCACCATTAAATAGGATTTGACCACCTTTATAGAATGCAGGTGGCATAGGAAGAAGTTGCATAATAGAGTTTGCAGTTACGCTTTTTCCACATCCTGATTCTCCTACGATGGCTACTGTCTCTTTCTTGCCTACATCAAAGCTGATTTTACGTACTGCTTCAACCTCTCCGAAGAAAGTTTTGAAGGATACGGCTAAATCTTTAACCTCTAATACTTTTTCCATTTTTCCACCTCTTTCTATTTACGTAATCTTGGGTCTAATGCATCTCTTAGTCCATCACCTAAAACATTGAAGGCGAACATGATAAGAGATATAAATATGGCTGGAATCAATATTTGATATCCATTTCCGACTGGTAGTCCAGCCAATCCATCATTTGCAAGGTTTCCAAGGCTTGACTTAGGTGGCTGCAAGCCCAATCCTAGAAAGCTAAGAGTTGCCTCTGCAAATATTGCTCTTGGAATTGTTAGTGTTACATTTACTAAAATTGGTCCTAAAGTATTAGGTATTATATGTTTTCTTAGAATCCAACCCTTTGTTGCACCTAATGATTCAGCTGCAAGTGAATATTCAGATTCCTTGAGCTGAAGTACTTGTCCTCTTACAAGTATAGCCATTGGTACCCAGCCTGTTAAACTCATTGCAAGTATCAATACGAACATTGAAGTACCTGCTCCTGATGTTGAGAAAACTACTGATAATAGTATTACAACAAGTAGGTAGGGGATACTATAAATAACCTCAGCTATACGCATCATAACAGCATCTACATTTCTTGAGGCCATGCCGGCAATACCACCATACAATACTCCAATAAGAAAGTCTATGGCAGCAGCAAGCAAACCGATAATTAAGGAGTATCTTGCTCCATACCATGTTCTGGTAAATAAATCTCTTCCTAATTCATCTGTACCAAACCAGTGAACACTGTTTGGGTGAATATTTATTAAACTGTAATCCTGTTGTTTATAATCAAATCCATTTATATGAGTACCTACGACTGACATGATAATCATCAAAATTATTATAATGAGGCCAGTCATAGCTAGTTTATTCTGTTTTAATCTTCTCCACACATCTGGCCAATACTTGATACTAGGACGTCTTATTTTGTCCGCATTTCGATCCTCATGACTAGCTTTTTCAAACATATCTTTTGAATATTGAACATCTGCTTTCACTAACGTCCCTCCTTGGTAAGCTTAATTCTTGGGTCTATAAGCATATAAGCAAAGTCTACTAATAATAACATAAAAATTAAAATTGCAGCGTAAAAAATTGTGGTCCCCATTATAAGGGTATAATCTCGATTACTAATTGATTTAGTAAAGAACATTCCAAGGCCAGGAATTCCGAATATCTTTTCTATAACGAAGCTTCCTACCATAAGATTTGAAATTGTAGTACCTAATATAGAAATAACAGGTAGTATAGCATTTCTTACTGCATGTTTTAATATAACTGCTGCTTTTGTAATACCCTTTGATTTTGCTGTCTTAATATAGTCTTGTCCTAAAACTTCCAACATACTTGAACGCATAAGTCTTGCCATTGTAGCCATTGGCATCAATGCCATTGCAAAAGAAGGCAATATTGTGTGTTTCCATGTTCCCCAGCCACCGATAGGTAGCCATTCTACATTTCTTGCTATAAATTGGATAAGAACGGTACCCATTATAAAACTTGGTACTGAAATACCAATTATTGCAATAACCATGGATAAGTAATCTGGTATTTTATTTTGATATAGAGCTGCTAATGCTCCTAAAGCTGGTCCAAAGCAAATTGCAAATACTAACGCTTGTAATCCAAGTCTTGCTGATACAGGAAATCCTCTTCTAATCATATCATTTACAGTCTCAACTCTGGATTTCATTGAATCACCAAAATCTCCCTTTAGAAGATTTTTTAAATAAATCACATATTGTTCTGCAAGAGGCTTATCTAGTCCATATTTTGCTTGAAGATTATCATAAACCACCTTTGGCATTTTGCTTTCGGCAGCAAATGGATTACCAGGAACGGAGTGCATTAGTATAAAAGTTATTGTAATAACTGCCCATAGGGTCACTACGGACATTCCTAATCTCTTTAAAAGGTAGCGTCTCATTTTACCTCTCCTTCTAACCTATTTTTCTCAGTTGTAAGGGCAGGTACAAAGCCTGCCCTACACATCTTTTTATTATGTTTTTATAAAATTTATTACCTATTTTTATTACTTAATATCTGCATATGTCAATGTTGGGTAGAATAGTGGAAGCTTGTAGATTCCTTCTACATTTGACTTAACAGCATATGGTTGAGTATAGAAATATACTGGAACTACTGCCATATCTTCCATTAAAATCTTTTCAGCCTCTCTCATGTTTTTAAATCTAACATCTTGATCAGCTGTAGATTTTGCTCCTAATATCAATTCATCATATTTATCGTTGCTATAGTTAGCATCATTAAATGCTCCACCAGTTAACCATAAATCAAGAATAGTCATAGGATCACCATAGTCTCCTATCCAACCACCTCTTGAAATTTGATAATCTCCTGCTTTTTCTCTGTCAAGTTTAACTTGGAATTCTACGTTTTCAACACCAATATTGATGCCTAATGCAGTTCTCCACATTTCTTGAGCAGCTTGAGCAATTTTCTTATGAGCTTCTTGAGTATTGTACAGAATTACGAATCCAGCATTGTTGAATTCATCAATTGTCATGCCTTCTTCTGCAAGACCTTCAGCAAATAATGTTTTAGCCAATTCTACATCGTATGGTACTAAATCGCCAACTTGATCTCTGTATTCTCCGCCTTTTTCATCAGTTAATCCTACAGGAACTACACCTTCAGCAGGTAGTTGTCCACCTTGGGTTATTTTATCAACTATTGTTTGACGGTCTAATGAATAAGCTAAAGCTTTTCTTACTTTAGGGTTATTAAATGGTTTAACATCGCCATTTAAATTGTAGTAGTAAATACCAACTTGTGCACCAATAGTTAATTCTGGATTGTTTTCTGCTGCCAATTGAGCTGCTACAGCTTGTGGTAAAGTTGCAAGAATGTCATATTCTCCACCTTCATATTTTTGCCATGCTGTATTTTCATCTTCTATAATATCGAAGTGAATTCCAGCAAGCTTAATAGCCTCTGCATTGTAGTAGCTTGGATTCTTTTCAAGTTCTATAGTTGCATTGTGTTCCCATGAAACTAACTTGAATGGTCCATTGGAAATGTGAGTTGAAGGATCCTTTGCCCAATCAGGGTTAGCTTCTACTACAGTTTTGCTTACTGGGAAGTAAGTGTAGAATGCTGTTAACTCTGGGAAATATCCAGTTGGAGCTTCTAATGTTACTTCAAGAGTCTTATCATCTGTAGCTTTAACCATTACATCATCAATTGTACCTTCACCTGTATTGTAGGCTTCTGCTCCTTTAATGTAGTACAATTGGAAAGCATAGTCAGCTGCAAGATCTGGGTCTAGAGCTCTCTTCCATGAATATTCAAAATCTTCTGCAGTAACTGGATTACCATCAGACCAAACTGCATCACGAAGTGTGAATGTATAAGTTAGATTGTCGTCTGATAATTTATAGTCTTCAGCTATACCAGGAATTACCTTACCATCTGAATCATACTTCATAAGACCTTCAAAGGTATTTGTAAGTATCCATGATTCATGTGTACCTTGAGCTAATGCTGGGTCCAATGATCCAGGTTCACTACTGTTATTTGTTCTTAATATCTTTCCTTCACTGGAAGCTGGAGGAGTTTCCCCAGGAGTTTCAGCTGGTGGAGTTTCAGCTGGTGGTTGTTCAGCTGGAGTTGAGCAGCCTGTAACAACAATTGCCATTACAAGAAGCAAACTCATTAAAACTACTAATTTTTTACTCATTAATAATTGCCCCCTTTAATTGTTTTACTTTTTTTAAAGTATTTTATTTAGTTTATCATTTTTTATCTGAAAATTCAACTATTAATAAATTTGTAACAATTGCACCAGCTTAATTTCATTGCTTTTTAACTTTAAATTATTGCCTTGATATACTATATTAGAAAACTTAATTAGATAGACATATTAATAAAAAAATACACTATCTGTATCATACATTATACCATATATTATAGTATAAATAAAAAAGTACTATTTTCCAATTACATCATTTTTCTTATAAGGTTGAAGTCAAACTTTTCACTTAAAAAGTAACTATCAGAATACATAATAGGAATACCTGTATTGGTATAGTGAATTTGTTGAAAATATAATAAAGCACTTGGTTCATTTAAGTAAAGCTTCTTATTTAACTTATCGTCACTAATCACTGCACCGATATTGCAGCTTGAAAAAGCAATATTGATATTGTAAGTTCTTAAGAATTCAAACAATGACTGGAATTCTTTCTCCTTAAATCGTTCATACATATTTTCAAGATATGTAATATAATCTTCAACATAGATTACAGGCTTACCATCAGCCGTACGTACTCTATCTAAATACATAATGTTTGAGGAAACCTCTATATTTAGTGTTGATGCAATTCTTTCGTCGGCTTTAGTCATCTTATATGAAAGGGACTTAGTACCTGGTTTATATCCATGGTTTGTAATTATCTTTGTAAAACTATCCAGTACGGCTAAGTTGGATTTAATATTTTTAGAATTCCTGATAACAAAGGTGCCAATACCTTGTCTTGGAGACACTATGCCATCGTTTTCCAATGACTTTAAAGCTTCTCTTATAGTGTTTCTACTGACACCTAAGGAGGCGGAGAGTTCCTGCTCTGATGGTAGCTTTTCCATATTCTCCATTTCATTAATGATTTTAAGAATTTCATCTCTTGCTTGTATACTAAGCTTTTTATTGGTTAATTTCATTTTAACACCTACCTAATTTCTTGTCTTCGACCCCTTAATTTGAGCGAAAATCAAGGAATCTTCTTATGTCTAATTATATACATTCTAAGTATGTATTTGTCAAGCATTTCAATAGTATCAATATTGGTATTGACAAAAGTTTTAATAGGTGATACTTTAGTTGTAGGACAACCAAACAACTCATAACGTGATTTTAAAAATTGAAAACGTTATGCGTATCGAGGAGGAAAATATGCAGAGGATTTATGATTTAACTAAAGAATGGAAGGAAAATAAACTTTTACTTCCTATATGGTTTGAAAATGATACTATTAGGATAATAGATCAAATTAAGTTGCCATTTACAGAAGAAATATATGACATTAAAACTGTTGACGATTTGGCAAAAGCTATTAAGAACATGACTATAAGAGGATCAGGTGCAATAGGAATTGCCGGGGCTTATGGTATTCTTCTATCAGCTATTAATTCTAATGGAAATAAGGAATATATATTAGAGAGTGGAAAGCTATTAAAATCGACAAGACCAACGGCAGTAAATCTTATGAAAACCGTAGATGAAATGTTGGAAGTGGTAAATGGATATAATGGTAACAACTTGGTAGATTTTGTAGAAGAGAGAACAGCAGAGATTGTCGAAAGACAACTTGATTATGAACACAAGTTAGGAGCATATGGTGCAGAATTAATAGAAGACGGTGATACAATATTGACACACTGCCATTCAGGAGCCTTAGCAGGAGCTGGTTACGGAGGCAGAGCATTGTCCGTTATTAGAACAGCCTTTGAGCAAGGCAAAAGAATTCATGTATTTACCAGTGAGACAAGACCTTATTTACAGGGTGCTAGAATAACAGCATACGAGTTGGAAAGATGGGGTATACCTCATACTTTAATTACCGATGGAATGTCAGGATATTTGATGAGATTAGGGAAAATTCAAAAAGTCGTAGTTGGCTCAGATAGAATTGCAGCTAATGGGGATCTTTTAAATAAAATAGGAACATATATGCATGCTTTAGCTGCTAAAGAAAATAATATTCCATTTTATACAGCAACATCTAGTCATACTATAGATTATAATTTAGCAAATGGTATGGATGCAAAGGTTGAATTCAGAGATGAAAATGAAGTTACGCATTTAAATGGACAATTGATAACTGAAGCCGCAACGAAAGCCCTTTATCCATCCTTTGATGTAACACCAAATAAGCTGATTAGTGGAATAATAACAGAAAAGGGAGTAATGAGAGCTCCATTTACGGAAAGTTTAATGAAGGTTAAGTAGAGCAATGCAATTCACAATTCACAATTCACAATTAAAGAAGGAGGATGAATATGAAGCCGGAACTTTATGAGGATTTAAAAGCACCTACACATCATATTGCAGCAAAACCAGGAGAAATTGCAAAGACCGTAATAATGCCAGGAGATCCTTTAAGAGCAAAGTTTATTGCTGAAACATATATGGAGGATGTAGTTCAAGTAAATAGCATTAGATGCATGTATGCTTATACTGGCAAATATAAAGGTAAAAGAGTATCCGTAATGGCACATGGTATTGGAGCGCCTACTATGGGGGTCCATGCATGGGAGCTTTATAATTTATATGATGTAGAAAATATCATTCGTGTTGGAACGACAGGGGGTATACATAAGGACTTGAGAATAGGAGATATTGTTATAGCAATGGGGACTTGTTATAATACACCATATGCAGACCAATTTAAACTATCGGGTACCTTCTCAGCCATAGCATCATATCCATTGTTAAGAGCAGCAGTTGACAAAGCAGAAGAAATGGGTACAAGATATATGGTTGGTAATGTATATTCAAGTGATGTATTTTATCCGGAATATGCAAAGGAAGAGAATGAAAATTGGGCAAAGATGGGTGTTCTATCAGTAGAAATGGAAGCTGCTGCCCTATATATAGTTGCAGCTAGGGCTGGAAAAAATGCATTAGCTTTGTTTACTGTATCAGACAATATCATAACTGGAGAAAAGACTTCAGCCGAACAGAGACAAACTTCTTTCACTAATATGATGGAGATAGCTTTAGAAATAGCAGAATAAAAAAAGGAAGTGTATATTATGAATATAGATGAATTAAAAAAAGAATTGGTCAAGGTATCAAGAAGATGTTATGACAGATATTTGATTAGTGCAACAGGTGGTAATGTAAGTTGCAGAGTTCCGGGAAAGGATGCAATGCTTATAAAAAGCTCAGGCAGTGCATTTAGTGACATGACCGAATCAGATGTTGTAATGGTAGACTTTGATGGAAATTTGCTTGAGGGAAATAAGAAGCTATCTAAAGAATGGAGATTTCATGCCGGAATCTTAAAGAGCAGACCGGATGTAAATGTAGTTATCCACGTTCATCCACCATATGCAACATCTATAGCGGCTAATTACGAGGAACTACCTTTAGTAACTAACCATGCAAAGGGATATTTGAAGCATGTTCCTACAATTGATGTTGCTGATTCTGGCTCTGAACTACTTGCCGAATATGTATTAGAGCAGTATAAGGATCCGGAAAGAGTTGCAATATTGATGAAAGAGCATGGAATAATTACTGTGGGCGATAGCTTTAACAAAGCATTTTACTTAGCTGAAATGTTAGAAGATACAGCTAAGATAGCATTGTTTAGTAAGAAGTAAGAGCTAAGAACTAAGAGGTAAGAGCTAAGAGTTAAGAGCTGAACCCGAGATTCTTCGTTAGACAGGTTGATTCTGTCCGTCTCAGAATGACGGCCTTTTGTCATTCTGAGCAACACGAAGCATTCGGGTTTAATTTCTTTTAATTGTGAACTGTGAATCGTGAATTGTGAACTGTGAATTGACTTACTGTCATTCT
>DAIUFH010000030.1:0-6032 GCA_036844705.1 Tissierella sp. | reverse complement strand
AATTGTGAACTGTGAATCGTGAATTGTGAACTGTGAATTGACTTACTGTCATTCTGAGACGAGCAGTATAATGTATGCTACCGAAGAATCTCGGGTTTAATTTCTTTTAATTGTGAATTGTGCATTGTGAACTGTGAACTGTGAATTGTGAACTGTGAATCGTGAATTGTGAACTGTGAATTGACTTACTGTCATTCTAAGACGAGCAGTATAATGTATGCTACCGAAGAATCTCGGGTTTAATCTTTTAATTGTGAACTGTGAATTGTGAATCATGAATTGAATTACTGTGAATCTTTGCTTTTGCTTTTATCCTTCCTAAAGAATCCAAAAATAAAAATTATCAATGGGAAAACTATTTGAAATGGTATTGCATAAAATTTATAAACATTAACCCATTCAAACATATGCATGGTATTTTCGTATAAGATAAATGATAGAGCTATCATCAGCAATCCCATCGGTACAGTTATCCATTTATAATCATCAAAGCTAAAGATTCTGCATATACCTAAACAAGCTCCATATAAACAAACTGAGATTTTGATAAACCCGGCGACGATTATGTTTATTGATACTATAAGTTCGATTCCCCTTATAAAAGTACCCACGTCTACCAATGAAACGGCATAGTATGACGGAAAGGTGCTTGCTGCAAGATTGGGAAAGCCAAGAATCACTATATTTCTAATGATTACATTCAATAATATGATTCCGCCACCGTATATGCCAAGTAAAAAGATTTTACTTGATTTTTTCTTTTCACTAACAATATTTAATAGCGATAGAAACACTACGGTTTCTGCAAAAGGGAAAGCAAGATGTGTGAACGAATCCTCTAATACTGGTTTCCAACCATAATACAGAAATGGTAATAAATTTGATAGATTTGATTTTGGAATTCCCATTATAAAGGTTAGAATAGTTACTGCTATCAATAGTGGAAATAAAAACTTATTGACTCTTGTCAGTACCTCGATTCCAGATTTTATCACGTATATAGCCAATAGACCTATAAATAGAGCAGAAAAATATTGAGGAGTCTCCGGGAATGAAACAACCTGAATATATTCAGTTATATTTCTAATACTGATAGATCCTAAATGGAGAAAATAAAATGTATATAAAAAGCTTAATACCTTTCCGATAATCTTTCCAAATAGAAACTCCATGATTTGAAATAACTCCATATCAGGGAATTTATTCATTATGCTTCCATATATTATTACCAATGGAGTTGCATAGATAAGGGCTATAAGCATTGAGAGCCATGTATTTTCTAAAGCTACACTATAGTCAGTTATGGAAAGAGATGTTCCTATCACATAAGTCATTATTAAAAAATAAGCCTGTGATGCTGAAATTTTTTCATTTCTCATTTTAAAACTCCTTATCTTATGAATAAATTTACTATATTTTCAATAAAGTCATTTGGATTAGGTATATTAACGCTGAGACCAGTCAGTACAATCATAATAAAAGAAAGGGAAAATATACAAGAGTAAAATATTGCGACACCCTTGTATTTACTATGAAGTAAAGGCATAAAATCAAAGATTAAAAAGAATAAAAATACAAAAAAGTAAATAAATATCATTAACATATTATCTTAACACCTCTATTGGTTTTGAAAAATGGCCACTGTTTCTAAAGTCAATATTGCATTTTATATTTAGTTTTAACTCTTGGAAAATAGTATCCCAATCCTTTTCAATTGTTTTCCATATCTGTGGATGTTTCTTTCTTATCTCATTACCAAATCCGAAGATATCTATTTCAAATTCCTCTTGAACAGTCTTAAAAACCTTTTGTATATCAGCTTCTAAATTTTCTTCTGCTTCTTTTCTTAATATTTTTCTGCCATCTTTAGAAAGATAATCTATATTAGTTTTAGTATTTAGTTCACCTATATTTACAGATGTTGAGATTTCTAAATCAAGGCTCATATCCTTATCGGAGAATGCAGGTTTAATCTTCGTTTTACTTTCAAAGATTTCAAGAATTATCTTATCTTGTGGAAAATCCTTATTTATTACGCGCAACAATCCTCCATTGACCTTATTTTTCATAAATAAGTAGGGTAAAATATTATCTTCCTCTAGATATCCGATTAATTTATCACCTTTAAAAACTGCGCCAGATGATATTCTATTACTCATTCCTTTACTGGTAGGGACTACTTGAACGGCAGGTAATACCGAATGAATTTTGGGGACTCCAAATTCATTTGTCAATTCATAAACCTTAATTATTGGTGTAATTATATAATCTTTACTTTCTGTTACCATGTGCTCAAGTTCAAATGAGTGAATAACTGTGGGAAAGGTTATGGTACTCAATAATTCCTTGGCAGTTTTTTCTCTAGATATAAAAACATCCATATTAAGACGTGGTTCCTGATCTCTGGATACCCAGTCCAGAATAGGGAGTATCCCTTCCCTAGCTACATCATCACTGATTATTATTGTAGTTGCATGACTCCAATACAATTTTTTGGCAGAAATTTTTATTATATCTCTTGCTGCGTCAAATATGCTAACACCCTTGGCTTCTATTACTTGGGATTCTATATTAGGTTTTAAATTTGTTTCTTCCGAATTTATTACCTCCACAGCGACATTAAAAAGCTCGCCATCTTTAGCTTTGTCAACGGACATTCCAGCAACGATATAAAAATCGTCCAATTCATGATAGTTCCAGCATCCGGATAATGAAAGACACAAAAATATGACTATTAGAAATATTATATATCTATTCATCACCCTTACCTCCTATAGTTTGTCGTTTTGAATCCTTGCTTAAAAATTTTGGTCTGTATCTCATATACCATAATGGAGCTCTAATATAAGTATCTTTTATGGTTTGCATTCTGAAGCTTGTTAGAGTATTCATATATGGGACTCCAAAGGACCTGAGTGAGAATAAATGAATTACTATAACCAACATTCCAAAGATATACCCATAGATTCCAAGCAGGCTTGAAAGCATAAGCAAGAAAAACCGTAATATTATTACAACTCCTGCAAGTGATGGAATCAATAGACTTGTTATAGCAGTGATTCCAACTACTATTATCATTGGTGCAGATACAAAGCTAGCATCTACGGCAGCTGTACCTAGAACCAACGCACCGACTATACTAATTGACTGACCTATGGGACCTGGAACCCTTACTCCTGCTTCTCTTAGAACTTCAAATGTTATTAGAAGAAGAAATAATTCCAGAAAAGTAGGAAAAGGAACACCTGCCCTTGAAGAATAAATGCTAATGAGTAAGGGTGTAGGTACCATTTCTTGATGGAAGGATATTAAGGAAAGGTAAACAGCAGGAACGCTTATAGTTAATAAAAATCCAAATATCCTTAAAAGTCTTCCAATACTTGCCATATGATAGTTAAGATAATAATCATCACTAGCCATCATATGCTCTATGAACAAGGAAGGAAGGGTCATTACTATAGGACTTCCATTTACTAAAACCGCAATTCTTCCCTCGAGTATTCTTCCAGCAACTATATCCGGTTTTTCTGTACTCATTGTTATTTCAAAGATTGAAAAAGGATTTTCATCTAGAGATTCTTGAAGGTACTTTATATCCAATATACCATCTATTGAGATATCCTCAATTTTACTAATAACTGTATTTAATATTTCTTCTTTAGCCAAACCATTTATATAACATAAACATACCTTTGTATTAGTTCTTTCACCTACAGTCATGAATTGAAATTTAAGCTCTTTAGTCTGTATTTTCCGTCTTATCATAGAGAGGTTTGTAGTCAGATCCTCTGTAAAACCTTCCCTTGGACCTCTGAGGACTCTTTCTGTAGGTGGTTCCTCTATATTTCTCTTTTTCCAGCCTATGCTACTGAGAGCAATAGATTGGTTACAGTTTTCAGTAAAAAGTATAGTATTTCCCATAAGAAGTTCATTTAAGACATCATCTATATCTTTGATGATGTTGGCTTGGGAGGTATCTAATACATTTGAAGCCAAATAAGAAATATGATCTGAATCATCTACTAGAACCTTGTTGTCTAGAATTGGTTTTAATATATTTTCATTTATTACCAAGCTATCTGCCATTCCGAAAATAAAGAAAATACAGTATTTAATACCATTGTATTGGTTTTCAACTCTGCGAATCTGCAAGGTGTCATCCTTTTGAAATATGTTTTGAATTGTCTTTATGTTTTCTTCCAATGAATTTGATATAATTGGCTTAGAATTATCCATAATAATCATCCTTTTATTGCTAATTATTGCTAATTATTGCTAATAGGTTATATCATTTCCAATATTGATTAAATAATACGTTACTATTCACAGTACTTTAAATTGTGTAAAATCGAAAAATGATAAAAATACACACTCACGGTTTCGGAGATGAATAATTCTATAGCTCATTCCAGACAAAAATCCTACATCTTTCAATTCCCTTAGGATTTTTATCATTTTTCTCTATCTGCTGTGATTAACTGTAAATAATAACAATAATACAATATAGTATTATGAATTGTTAGTTTTTACTTGACTAAAGGGTATAAATTGTGAGCTGTTTATGATATAGTGAAATTAAGGTCGAAAGCAGTCATTATAACATACCCTGAACAAATAATCTCAGGGTTTGTTTTCATTACTAGATACATATTGTAACTTGATATAGACAGAAAGATATGATATATTTTCTTTATTATAAATATTCACATTACTTAGTTTGTAACATGCCGATATGCTGCAAATGGGATACCCCCCAGATATATATCCCATTACACTTAGTATCACTAGTGTATTGGCATGTTATTTTAATTTTAAATGTTGCATATTCTATTCTTAGACTTTTATATATTCTGAACGGAGGTTTGTTTTATGAAAAATTCGTATATAGCAAAAAGGTATTGGAATTTAAAAGCTAGTCTTATAGGGCAAAAAGCTGACCCGAGTTTACTATACCATGATTTAATCGATTTTTCCATTGGAGATCCTGATTTAAATACGGATAATAGAATTATTGAAATGGCATTTAATGACGCTCTCAATGGATATACACATTATACTGAATCTATAGGTAGACTGGAATTAAGAGAAAAATTAGTCAAATATTATAAGGAAAGATTTGGCTTTGATATAAATATTGAAGATTTGATGATTACCACTAGCGCATGCCATGCTATGACATTGGCATTGGAGGCAACACTTGATGATGGAGATGAGGTAATCATACCTACCCCACATTTTGGGCTCTATACTCATCAGGTAGAATTGGCAAGGGGTATTCCTGTATTTGTTGAAACATATGAAGAGGAAAATTTTCAAATAAATATAGATAGATTAAGATCTAAAATAACTAACAGAACAAAGGGAATCATATTGAATACTCCTAACAATCCTACAGGAGCATGCATCAGTCGTGAAAATTTAGAGCAGATAGCGTCTATAGCAAGGGAATATGATTTACTCATTTTTGCTGACGATATATATACTATTTTTAGTTATGGTGAACCATTTGTACCAATAGCTACTCTAAAGGATATGAAAGCAAGGACAATTACTATAGGAAGCTTCTCTAAGGACTACTGTATGACTGGCTGGAGAATCGGATATATTTTAGCTAATCCAGATTTAATATTTGTGGTGGGAAATATTAATGACAATATAATTTACTCAGCACCTACCATATCTCAGCAGGCTGCAATTCATGCATTAGATATGCGTGATATTATCCAGCCGGACCTGGTTGAAGAATTTAGAAATAGAATTTTTTATGCATATGAGAGACTAAAATCTTTAAAAAATGTAAGCATACTATCACCAATGGGAACCTTCTACTTATTTCCAAGCATTAAAGCCACTGGACTTTCATCTGAAGAGGTAGCTAGAAGACTGTTAGAGGAAGCACATGTCCTTGTAATTCCAGGCAATGCATTTGGAGAATTGGGAGAAGGGCATTTAAGACTTTCCTGTACACTTAGTATAGATAAAATGAAAGAAGCCTTCGATAGAATGGAAAAGATGGAGATTTTTAGGTAAGA
>DAIUFH010000029.1:0-24272 GCA_036844705.1 Tissierella sp. | reverse complement strand
ATTTTTATCTTCCATTCACTAAGAATTATAGTCACTCCTGCAAATGTTCCCTTAGCATTTTTATCATTTTCTTTATCTACTGTGATTAACTGTGAATAGTAACTGAAATATAACTTATCTTTTATTACTTTAGTGTATTTTATTGACATAAAAGGTTTGTTGTAATAAACTAATTATAAAGAAGGGTTTATCATAACAAACCAAAGGAGTGTTATTATGGAAGAATTTAAATTATTTGATGCTGAATATAAATTTATGAATATTATATGGGAAAATGAACCAATAAACTCTACTAAGCTATCAAAGATATGTGAAGAGATATTAGGTTGGAAAAAGTCTACAACCTTTAATATGATAAAGAAACTTGCTGAAAAGGGACTATTAATTAACAAAAATGCTACAGTGAAATCTTTAATTAAAAGAGAGCAGGTCCAAAAGTACGAAAGTGAAGCAGTTATTGAAAAAAACTTTGACGGTTCTTTACCAGCTTTTTTAACTACCTTTTTAGATAATAAGAAGATTAGTGAAAAGGAAGCACTTGAGCTTAAGAAGATTATAGAGGAGGCGACTAAATGACTGATATATTTGTAAAAGTATTAAATATGAGTATAACAGCCTCCTATGCTGCTATTATAGTATTGCTGGTTAGAATGCTTCTAAAGAAAGCTCCAAAGATTTTTTCATATATGCTTTGGTCAGTGGTATTATTTAGGCTCATATGTCCCATAAATTTTAGTAGTTCTTTAAGTTTATTAAAACCATTGAATAAAAGTTCAAATTATGTACCACATAATATTGGACTAATGGAAAAACCTACAATAAATACTAATATAGAAACTATAGACAGAGTAATTAACGATTCATTACCTGGGGCTACACCATATGCAAGTGTTAATCCTATGCAAATATTAATGAGCTTATTTACTTTAATTTGGATTCTGGGAATTACAGTGCTGATTATATATAGTATCTATTCATATATTAAAATATATAGAAAAACTCAGTTTTCAACATTAGTTACAGAAAATATTTATGAAACAGACCAAATTTCAACTCCCTTTGTATTTGGATTAATTAGGCCTAAAATATATTTGCCAATAGGACTTTTAGATAACGAGTTGGATTATATTATAAGCCATGAAAAGACTCATATAAGGAGATTTGATTATCTGATTAAACCAATATCGTTTCTGGTACTTACATTACACTGGTTTAATCCAGTTATATGGATTTGCTATTACCTTATGATTAAGGATATGGAAATGTCTTGTGACGAAAGTGTATTGAAAAAATCAGGTGAAGATTTAAAAGGTAATTATTCATCTTCACTTTTAAATTTATCTATAAGACAGAGTGGATTACTGTCTCCATTGGCCTTTGGAGAGAGTAATATTAAATCAAGAATAAAAAACATATTAAACTATAAGAAACCAAGCTTTTGGACCATATTTATAGCTTTAATAGTAGTCATTGCAATTTCAATTGGGTTAATAACAAACCCAATAAATTCAGCTAAAAACATAGCAGAGGAATTTTTGACGACATATTATACAATAGAAAATACTGATATTGCTGATATGGTTTATGATGAATCTTTATGGGATAAATCCGGACTAGATGAAAACGGACTTGGAATGATTAACGTAATAGGCATAGATGAGGCAGTTAAATCCAAGTATGGAGACTTCATGACTGAGGATGCACTTAATAGAGCAAGTGCAAATAGGACTATTTTAATAGGAGAAATGACAGCAAAGGAATATGGTTCTAAGATGTCAGTAGATTATATAAATCTATGGGATGAGAAAATTTCTGATAATGGTGATATAACATATCAATATAACGTACCAGTTGTAGTGAAGTTTAAAGATGGTTTTGAAGAGCCAATGAATTTGAATGGTACATTAGTTATGAAAGAAATTGATGGTAAATGGAATGTTAGTGATTTTCAAATAAATGTGACTGAATTATCCAAGGTGCTGCAATTTGGAAAGTCATTTCTATCTATAATTAATCATAGCGATGCATCTATTAGAAGGGTTGAAGTAGATACTAAAGAAAACTCAATGGGGGCAATGAATGCTAATGAAACTAATATGGAGAAAAACACGGGTTTTACTTTTGAAATGATTGATGAAGATGTTCTTGAATTTACTGTTAAATTATTGGATAAGGATGGAGAGATATTATATGAGCAAAGCTTCATTGGAGATTTCTCGGAAGGAAAAGATGTATATCTCTATATTCAAGAAGATAAAGACGGAAACTTGGAAGTAAAATAAGTAAATTTAAATAGAGATGGGCATTTATACGTATTTCATTCCATTTCGGAAAAGATTTATGTTATTTCGACTGGAGCGTAGCGGAACGAGAAATCTCGTCTTTTGAAAGCACATAAAACTGAAGATTTCTCGACTACGCTCGATATAATAGGGAGAGATACTTGAGCTATGTTTTGAATAACAGAGGGGAATATTTTTATCGTGTTATATACTGTGGACAGATTCTGTTAAATAAACTAGAATATGAATTAGCAAGCGAAAATGTATATTTCCGAGGGGGAAGAGATTTGATTATATATAAAAATGCTACATTAGTAGATATTCCTGGTGTTGCAGCATTGCAGCAAAGATATCATGTATCCACAATTAGCGAGGAAGATAAACCTAGTGGATTTGTGACCACCCTTTTTACAGAGGAACAATTCAAGGAATTAATCGAAAAGGAAAATGGTCTTGCTATTGCCTGTGATGGTGATAGAGTAGTAGCATATGCTATGGCTGCTTCTTGGGAATATTGGTCAGCTTGGCCTCTATTTCAATATATGATAAAGGATTTACCAAATACTAAGTATTTAGGGCAGGTTCTTTCTATGGAAAACTCCTATCAATACGGGCCGGTATGTATAGATAAAAATTATAGAGGTACAGAGGTACTTCCAAATCTATTTGAATTTTCAAGGTTACAAATGATTGTTAGATATCCAATACTAATAACCTTTATAAATAAGATTAACCCGAGATCCTATGATGCACATACAAGAAAGCTTGGACTAGAAGTAATAAAGGAATTTCAATTTAATAACAATAATTATTATGAACTAGGTTATGATATGTCAAAAAAGACTCGAGGATCTAATATAAAGTCCTAAAACTTTTAAAAGTTTTAGGACTTTGGTTTTACTCCCACTCAATAGTTGCTGGTGGTTTGCTTGTTATATCATAAACTATACGATTTATATGTTTTACTTCATTTACAATTCTTCTGCTAATTTTATCTAATAATTCATACGGTATCCTAGCCCAATCAGCTGTCATAAAGTCTGTTGTAGTTACTCCTCTTAGGGCTAGAGTATAGTCGTAGGTTCTTTCATCACCCATTACACCAACACTTCTCATATCAGTGATTACTGCAAAGTATTGATTGATATCTCTATCAAGACCTGCATTGGTAATTTCTTCTCTAAATATAAAGTCTGCATCTCTTAATATATCTAATTTTTCTTTTGTTACCTCACCTATAACTCTTATGCCAAGTCCTGGTCCAGGGAATGGTTGACGCCATACAAGATACTCTGGTAATTGCAATTCTTGACCTAATTTTCTAACTTCATCCTTGAATAAAAGTCTTAAGGGCTCGATGAGCTCTTTGAAATCAACTACACTTGGAAGTCCGCCCACATTGTGGTGAGATTTAATCACTGCACTATCTCCAAGTCCACTTTCGACAACATCAGGATAAATTGTGCCTTGTACAAGAAAACCTACCTTGCCGATTTTTTTAGCTTCTTCCTCAAATACACGTATGAATTCTTCGCCTATTATTTTTCTCTTAGCTTCAGGATCAGTTATACCTTTTAATCTACCGAGAAATCTTTCCTGAGCATTTACTCTTATGAATTTTGAATCAAAGTTCTTTGAAAAAGCTGCCTCTACTTCATCACCTTCATTAAGCCTCATAAGCCCAGTATCTACGAATACACAAGTTAATTGGCTTCCAATAGCCTTGGACATTAGGGCGGCAACTACAGATGAATCGACTCCACCGGATAATGCGCATAGTGCTTTTCCCTCTCCAACTTTGTTCTTGATTTCATCAATTTGAGCTTCTATGTATCGGGTCATAGTCCAGTCTCCAATAGCTCCACATACATTGAATATGAAATTCTTTAAAATTTCATTGCCTCTTATAGAATGATTTACTTCTGGATGAAATTGAACTCCATAAAGCTTTTTCTCAGTATTTTCTATTGCTGCAGTAGGGCAGGTTATTGAGGATGCTGTTATTCTGAACCCTTCTGCTAAATCCTGCATATAATCTGTATGACTCATCCATACTGTTGTACTCTCTTCTATTCCTTTGAATATAGCACTTGAAATATCAAGCTTTATATCTGTTTTGCCATATTCTCGTTTATCAGCTTTAGTTACTTTACCACCTAGTACGTATGTCATCAGTTGACTGCCATAGCAAATTCCTAATATTGGAATGCCAAGCTCGAATATCTCCTTAGAACATCTTGGAGCATTTTCGTCATATACGCTATTTGGACCTCCAGTAAATATTATACCGATAGGGTTTAGAGCCTTTATTTCATCAATTGAAATAGTATATGGTTTTACCTCACAATATACGCCGAATTCTCTAATTCTTCTTGCTATTAATTGATTGTATTGTCCACCGAAGTCTACAATCAAAACAAATTGGTTTTGCATTATTCCACCTCGCTAATATTTATCCTACAGTTTATTATGATTAATTTTACCACAATTATATAATTTAGAAAAATATTTCTTTAGGTAAAAACAGAAACTACTAATATATTTGGTTTTACAAAACTATTAAGGGTATAATGTTATTGTTGATAAAAGAAATAATATTTGCAAAAGCGATGATGTTTGGTATACTACTATATAGTATAAACATATAAAGCAGCGTGATAACGTTTTTATTGCAAAACTTTAATTTATTTTAGGAGGAGATATTTTGAAGACTGATGTACAAATTGCTCAAGAAGCGAAGATGATTCCAATAAACGAAGTTGCATCTAAATTAGGCATTAAAGATGACGACTTGGTTAATTACGGAAAGTACAAAGCAAAAATTTCTTTAAAAGTACTAGAGGATTTAAAGGACAAACCTAATGGAAAGTTAATATTGGTTACGGCAATTAACCCTACGCCTGCAGGAGAAGGAAAAACTACAACAAATATAGGGCTATCAATGGGTTTAAATAAAATTGGTAAAACTGCTATTACAGCATTAAGAGAACCTTCACTTGGACCTAGTTTTGGTGTTAAAGGAGGAGCAGCTGGTGGTGGCTATGCACAAGTTGTTCCTATGGAAGATATCAATCTTCATTTTACAGGAGATTTCCATGCTATTACTACATCTAATAACCTAATTTCAGCACTTATAGACAATCATATTCAACAAGGAAATGTATTAGGTATAGACCCTAGAAGAATTGTCTGGAAAAGAGTTCTTGATATGAATGACAGGGCTTTAAGAAATATAGTTGTTGGTTTAGGTGGGAAACCTAATGGAATGCCAAGAGAGGATGGCTTTGATATAACTGTTGCATCAGAAATAATGGCTATATTCTGTTTAGCAAAAGATCTTGAAGACTTAAAGGAAAGAGTCGCTAATATAGTTGTTGCATATACATTTGAAGGAAATCCAGTATATGTAAGGGACTTAAAGGCTCAAGGTGCCGTTGCATTACTTATGAAGGATGCTATAGCTCCAAACTTAGTTCAAACTCTTGAAAATACACCTGCATTGATTCATGGCGGACCTTTTGCTAATATTGCCCATGGATGCAACTCATTAACTGCTACTAAGTTAGCTTTAAAGCTTGCTGAGTATACAATAACTGAGGCAGGATTCGGTGCGGATTTAGGTGCTGAAAAATTCTTTGATATTAAAGCTAGATTTGGTGACTTAAAGCCAGATGCAGCTGTTATTGTAGCTACTGTAAGAGCATTGAAGCATCACGGTGGAGCTAAGAAGGATGAATTGGGTATAGAAAACCTTGAACAGCTTGCAAAAGGATTTGAAAATCTTGAAAAACATATTGAAAATGTAAATAAATTTGGGGTGCCTGCAATCGTAGCTATTAACAAATTCCCTACTGACACTGATAATGAATTGAA
Source organism: Tissierella sp. (assembly GCA_036844705.1). GTDB lineage: Bacteria > Bacillota > Clostridia > Tissierellales > Tissierellaceae > DAIUFH01. The sequence goes on along the minus strand of DAIUFH010000029.1, from coordinate 18,117 downwards.
CTTTGTACTTGAACGTTGTAAAGAATTAGGAGCAGATGCAGTCTTATCTGAAGTTTGGGGAAAAGGCGGAGAAGGCGGAATTGAAATGGCAGAAAAGGTTGTAGAGGTTTGCGAAACAAAGAAGTCAAACTTTAAACCTTTATATGATGTAGAAGAATCTATTCAAGCTAAGATAGAAAAAATAGCAAAGGAAATCTATGGAGCAGACGGAGTCGATTTCACATCCTCATGCTTGAAACAAATTAAAAACATTGAAAAACTTGGATTCGATAAGATGCCTATTTGTATGGCAAAAACTCAATATTCATTCTCAGATGATCCTACCTTATTGGGAAGACCATCAGGATTTAGAATTACAGTTAGAGATATTAAGATATCTAGAGGAGCAGGTTTCCTTGTAGCATTAACTGGAGATATTATGACAATGCCAGGATTGCCTAAGGTTCCAGCTGCAAATAATATTGATATACTACCAAGTGGTGAAATAGTAGGATTATTCTAAAATAAGCTGGGTCTATGCCCAGCTTATTATTTACATTCGTGCTATAATACAGTAATATATAATTATAACGAGGTTAACGATATCACACTGCTTTTAAGCTGTTAAAATTCACCTCGTTGAGGCAGTTTTAGAAACTCAAAAAAGCAGTTTCGTGGAAGCCTAAGAAAATAATGGGAGGGTTAATATGGCTTACAATTCAAGGATTAAAAGCGCACAAGCAGATTCACTATTTGAAGCTATACTTACGTTGGAAACAATGGAAGAATGCTATCGTTTTTTTGAAGATATCTGTACTATTAAGGAAGTCCAAGCTATATCGCAGAGACTTGAAGTAGCAAAGCTTTTAAAAGCCAATAAGACGTATAATGAAATTGAAGCGGAGACTGGTGCCAGTACTGCTACAATAAGCAGAATAAATAGATCATTAAACTATGGTGCGGATGGTTATAAGCTAATCTTTGAAAGACTTGGAATTGTGGATGTGGATAAGGAGGAATAAAACAATTCACAATGTACAATTATAGCGACACAATTATAGTTATAAATTAAAATTAAACCCGAGATCCTGAATGGGTAAGCCTTATATTGCTATCTCAGGATGACAACAATGTACCTGTCATTCTAAGATGGACATGATAAACTTAACTATTGAAGAATCTCGGGTCTTTGTCATTCAGAGATTCTTCATTGTTTACTGCCTTCCAGGCTCGAATCCCTCAAATATAAAATAATCAAATTTATCCTTTCTCTTTATTAAATCTTCTATGGAATTAATTGTGTAAGCAAAGGTAGGTACTTTATATACCTTTCTGCAAATATTGAATGAAAGCATATTGCTATATGCATGATTAAATGCAATAAAATCTGGTTTTGTTAAAAAATTGAACATTAGATTTTGCATCAGAAAATTTAAAATCCTATCATTTTTAACTTTATCCTTTAAATAATTAGTAGACAACTGGCCTCTTATGACTTGTGGACGGGTTTTTTTATACCAATGAACTATTAGTGGATTAAAGGATTCAACACAGTAAACGCCATGATAGCCATCTAAAATTGGTGCTACAATATCACAAATCTTGATATCGGTTACTCTAGATTTCAGCTCTATTATAACGGGCACCTTGCCGCCTATAACTCCAAGAACATCTGTGAACAAAGGAATATGTTCATTTGAATCAAACAGCTTTATTTTTTGTAATTCTGCAAAGGTAATGTCTCTTATATCAATATCCACATTGCATACCCTTTTCAAATTTGCATCATGGAATACTATAGGAATATCATCCTTTGTAATCTGTACGTCCAACTCAATGCCATAATCGTGTTCTACTGCCACTTTAAAGGCCTTTAGGGAATTCTCTGGTGCGCTTGATTTGTTGTTGTGAAGCCCCCTATGTGCATAATATCTACCATCAAAGTCACTGAGGTCTTTTCTATTTATTATCTTTGGCATTGTCAGTACAAAATAGATTAAGAAAAGGATTATTACAATATTGATTTTCATTTAAACACCTACTTAATTAATCATTTACATCAAAATTCTCAATTATGCTAGCTTTTTTAGCAGGTATAGAATCACCATGATGTACCATTAACATTGTACATAGAGAAGCTAGTGAGAATACTACGGAATAAGGGAACAAGCTTCTATAGGAGATATTCTCTAAAAGATAACCTGATAAAATCGGTGTAACTATTTGCGCAGACATTGAGAATGTATAATATAATCCTGTGTATTTACCTACATCTGAGCTTCTACTCATCTCTACAACCATCGGGTACGAATTAACATTAATAGCAGACCACCCAATACCAATTATAGCAAATAAAATATTGACGATTGGAGAATATGATGTAAATAGAAATCCGAAAAAATATGATATAGACATCATAATAATACCGGCAATTATTGTCTTTTTTCTACCTATATTGCTTGAAACAATACCTATAGGAAGATAGCTTAATATAGCTGCACCATATGCTACCATTAAAGCATTGGCAAATCCACCTCCCTTTAGTCCCCATACAGTAACAGCATATCTTGAAAAGGCTGTAGTCACTGCATTATAGGCCGTAAACCATAAAAATACTGAGGTTAGAATAAATATAAGGCTTTTCTTTACATCCTTTGGCATAGTATATTCAATAGTGTCATCTTCAAAGGTTGCTTCTTCAGCAGTATCAGAAAGCTTTAATTCCTTTGAAAGTTTATTTTCATTTATTGCAATAAGCAAAATACTTACGGATACAATCATCAAAAGTGCTACACTTGTGAATATAGTAAAATAATTTGGATTATCTACCTTTGGAATTAATAGGCTTATCATTGCTAAGGTTAAAATCCCACCTACAGCTCCCATAAGATTAATAATCGCATTTGCCTTGCTTCTCAAAGGTTTTGGAGTCAAATCAGGCATCAAGGCCACTGCAGGAGATCTATAAGTTCCCATCGCTAGTAATACAATACCGAGAAAAATAAAAAATAATATAAAGTTTTTACTTTGGTCAGCTATTGGAATCAATACCATAAACACTACAGCAATAATAGTTCCTATTACAATAAAAGGAGTTCTTTTGCCAAATTTGGTATTTATCCTATCTGAAAAAGCTCCAAATATAGGCAGCAAAAATAATGCCAGCACATTATCAATAGCCATAATCGTACCTGCCATAGTTTCTCCTAACTTAAAGGTGTTTTGTAAAATTAAAGGAATAATATTATCATATAATTGCCAGAATGCTGATATAGATAAAAATGCCAGTCCTATAAATAAAGTTCGTTTATAATCCAGTTTCAAAATATATCCCCCTTAGTGTTTATTATCTTAATTATATCATCTATAAGAATTTTTATCACTTTAATCATGGATACTTGATAAAAAAATATTGACTTAATAGGAAAAAAAATATATTATTAAAAAATAAAAAAATTTATTTGAAAGGACTGATAGAGCATGGATAAGAACGATAAATTAGTGTATGTAATAGAAAAGGACAGTCATACTCAGGATTCTCTAAAAAAAATACTCAGTGAACACAAAGAAATTAAATTTGTATCATTATTAGGAGTCGATTTGATAGGACATGAAACTGACGAGAAAATTCCTATTAAGGTTTTTTTAGAAGATATAGATGCATTTCTAAATGGTATCGCTGTACAGACAGATGGCTCATCAGTTTACCTTCCTACAATAGCTTCATTGGATAATGCTAAAATCAATATGAAGGCAGACTTAAAATGTAATTGGTTTGTGGATTATAATTATGAAAATATTGATGAAGCAACTTGTCTTCCTGTGGGTACCCTTATAATACCATGTTTTTTATACCATGAAGGGGTAGCTGTTGATTCAAGATATATTTTGCTAAATGCAACCAAATACTTCGAGAAAAATACCTTGGAGTTAATAAAAAATAATCCAGCAAGCCTTGATGGATTTGATTTTAAAGTAGAAGATATTGAAGATATAAATATTACTTCTGCAACTGAATTAGAGTTTTGGGTAATGACACCTAATAATCTTAGAGATATTGAAGAGTTAACTACTTCTCAAGAGCTGCATGAACAATATTGGGCAAGGACAAAGGGATCTGTTAGAACAGCATTAGAGCAAAGCCTGGAGCTAATGCGCAAATATGGTTTAGAACCGGAAATGGGGCATAAAGAAGTCGGTGGAGTGAAAGCTATATTAGGAGCAGATGGCTCATTTACTAGTATTATGGAACAGCTTGAAATCGACTGGAGATACTCAAATGCCATCCAATCGGCAGACAACGAGATTTTTGTCAAACGGATAGTAAAAGAAGTTTTTAGGAAAAATGGAATGGATGTTACATTTCTTGCTAAACCTATTAATGGAGTAGCTGGAAGTGGAGAGCATACACATATAGGAGTTGCATTAAAACTTAATTCCGGAGAAAGAGTCAATCTATTTCATCCAAACAAACATCATTATCTTAGTATCTTTGGCTATGGTTCAATAATGGGGATTTTAAATAATTATGAAGTAATGAATCCATTTATCACTTCCTCAAATGAGGCCTTTAAAAGACTTAAAAAAGGTTTTGAGGCGCCAATTTGTATTGTAACTTCTTTAGGAAGAACTGTAGAGATGCCTTCCAGAAACAGAACCGTGCTCATTGGGTTAATAAGGGATGAAAACAACCCTATGGCAACGAGATTCGAGCTTAGATCACCAAACCCTCACACAAATACCTATCTTTGTATTACCACGATGCTAATGGCTATGTCAGATGGAATAGAATATGCAATATTGAATAATAAAAACGAAGACCAGTTACTAGCTGAATTATCTAAAAAGCCTGGAGAAGAGTCAAATTATTTAGCTAAGGAAAGAAGCTATAGAAGTGAAGTTGATGTATTTGAAGATTTTACGGATGAAGAAAGGGAAGTCTACTTCGGAAAAGTTCCTACAACAGTTTTTGAAAATGTGAGTGCATTTGATGAATATAAGGAAAAACTTGAAGTTCTAAAAAAAGGTGAGGTACTAAGTGAAAAGCTTATAACAAGTTTTAAAGTAGCTGCAATAAATAAATGGGTTACAGAAATAGAGCATAGGATTATACCAAGGTTATCTAAGGAGATATTAGATGCTAAGCAATTGCACAATCCATCAATATCCTCAGATTTGGATATATCGCTTTGGATGAAAATAAGAGATTTAAGAATAGAATTGATGAAGGATAGTTTTAGCAATAAAAGCCTCTTCACAGAAATAAAAAATGCTATAGCTCAAAGAGATTATGCTAAGGTATCGCAATTACAAAAAATAATCTATACTAAAATGGATGAACTTAGAAAACTTTATTCGGATTATAAGAGAAATTTGGTTGATATATAATACAAACATAATAAAGTATGCGTAGAAATTTATTGATTTAAATAGTATAATAAATAAGTAAATGTTTAGGCCATAGGATCCTTCGATAGTATATATTATTCTGTCCTTCTCAGGATGGCAAGAATGGATTTTTTTAGTAGACTCCTTTAAAGAGGGAGTTTTTAATTAGATTTTTACTAAGGAGAGAAATAAATGAATCAATTTTCTAGAACGGAGCTGCTTTTAGGAGTAGATGGTGTAGAAAGCCTAAAAAATTCAAGTGTTGCAGTTTTTGGCATTGGTGGTGTAGGCTCCTTTACGGTAGAGGCTCTGGTAAGAAGTGGTATAGGAAGTATTGCTGTATTTGATGATGATAAGGTATGCTTGACTAATTTAAATAGACAAATTATAGCTACAAGAAAAACCATAGGGAAGCCTAAAGTTGAAGTCATTAGAGATAGAATACTAGAAATAAATCCAAAATGTAATGTGGAAATTTATCAAACTTTTTATACGGCAGAAAATGCTGATGAATTTGACCTTTCTAAATATGATTATATTGTGGATGCCATCGATACTGTATCTTCAAAATTAATATTGATAGAAAAAGCTAAGGAAGGTCATATCCCAATTATCTGTAGTATGGGTGCAGGAAACAAGCTTGATCCAACTAAATTTGAGGTTACAGATATATATAAGACTAGTGTAGACCGACTTGCTAGAGTTATTCGTTCAGAATGCAGGAAAAGAGGAATCGAATCCTTAAAGGTAGTATATTCTAAGGAACCAGCTACTAAGCCTATTGAAAATGAAGAGGATAATTGCAAAACTAAATGTGTATGCCCTCCAGGTACAGTTAGAAAGTGTACACAAAGGAGACAGATTCCTGGTAGTGTATCTTTTGTCCCATCAGTAGCAGGACTTATTATTGCTGGCGAGGTAATTAAGGACTTAATTAAATAGTTTGATTCTAAATCCACTTCTAGGACTAGAAATCCTATGATAGTGGTTTTCTTGTTATTATTCAAAGTAACTTTAAATTGTGTAAATCGAAAAATGATAAAAATACACACTCCCGGTTTCGGAGATGAATAATTCTATAGCTCATTCCAGACAAAAATCCTACATCTTTCAATTCCCTTAGTGGTCTATCTTTAGGGACATGAAAGCTGCTTAACGGATTTTTATCTTCCATTCACTAAGAATTATAGTCACTCCTGCAAATGTTCCCTTAGTATTTTTATCATTTTTCTTTATCTGCTGTGATTAACTGTGAATAGTAACGTTTTCTTTTTGGAAACAATAAAAATTATAAGATAAGTATTGACATTATTATATATGTGAACTATTATATAAGTGTACCCCCCATATGGGGAGGGTGGAAGGAGAATATGTATGAATGCGGATCAAAAAAAAGCATTGCAATCTTTAAAAACAGCTAAAGGTCAGATAGAAGCAACTATTAAAATGATTGAAGAAGGCAGATATTGTGTAGATGTTTCTAATCAGATTTTAGCGGCTCAATCATTATTAAAGAAAGCTGACCTTTTGATAATTAAGCAACATATGCATCACTGTGTAAAACAAGCCTTTAAAGAGGATAATGGTGATGAAAAAATAGATGAAGTTATAGAGCTATTGGCTAAGGTTATTGGCAAATAGAGTTTATGCTCAAGGAGGTATAAAAATGGACTCTAAAACATTGAGAATAGAAGGCATGACTTGTGCATCATGCGCAAATGCAGTTGAACGAGCGACAAAAAAACTTGATGGAGTTTCTGAATCCAATGTAAATTTGGCTACAGAAAAACTCAGTATTGATTTTGATGAAACTTTAGTTTCAGTTGATGATATTAAAGCTGCAGTAGAAAAAGCAGGTTATAAGGCCATTACTGATGGAGTAACTAAGACATTGAGAATAGAGGGCATGACTTGTGCATCATGTGCAAATGCAGTTGAACGAGCAACTAAAAAATTGGAGGGTGTTAGTGAGGCCAATGTAAATTTAGCTACTGAGAAACTTACTGTAAGCTATGACCCTTCAGACGTGAGAGTTTCTGATATTAAGAGAGCAGTTGAAAAAGCAGGGTACAAGGCTCTGGAAGAGGAAACTACCATTGATACGGATAAAGAGAAAAAAGAAAGCGAAATGAAAGCTCTCTGGAAAAGATTTTTAGTTTCTGCTATATTTACTGTACCATTATTATATATATCTATGGGTCATATGATGGGAGCTCCATTGCCTATGTTTTTACATCCGGATCATGCTCCATTGACCTTTGCTTTAGTGCAATTGTTTTTAACTATACCTGTAGTTATATCGGGTCGTAAGTTCTATTCAGTTGGATTGAAGACCCTAACTAAGGGAAGTCCAAATATGGATTCACTCATTGCAATAGGAACTGGAGCTGCTGTATTATATGGGTTATTTGCCGTTTACAAAATTATGAATGGTGATTCAAGCTATGCGATGCATCTATACTTTGAGTCAGCAGCAGTAATTATGACATTAATAACATTGGGTAAATACTTGGAAGCAGTTTCTAAAGGAAAGACATCTGAGGCGATTAAAAAGCTTATGGGTCTTCAGCCAAAAACAGCAGTAATTATAAAAGATGAAAAAGAGGTTGAAATATCAATAGATGAGGTTGAGGTTGGAGATATAGTAGTTGTAAAACCCGGAGAAAAAATTCCTGTAGATGGTGTAGTAGTAGAAGGAACAACATCCGTTGATGAATCAATGCTTACAGGGGAAAGTATTCCAGTTGAAAAAAATATTGGTGACAATATAATTGGTGCAAGCATTAACAAAAATGGTAATATTAGGTATGAAGCAACTAAAGTAGGTAAGGATACTGCTCTAGCACAAATTATTAAATTAGTAGAAGATGCACAGGGTTCAAAAGCACCTATAGCTAAAATGGCTGATATTATAGCAGGATATTTTGTACCAATAGTCATTGGCTTGGCTACAATTTCAGGGCTGGCATGGTATTTTATAGGTGGAGAATCAGCGACTTTTGCATTGACAATATTTATTGCTGTATTAGTTATAGCTTGTCCTTGTGCCCTAGGCTTGGCTACTCCGACAGCGATTATGGTTGGTACAGGTAAAGGTGCTGAAAATGGTGTTTTGATAAAAAGTGGTACAGCGTTGGAAGTAGCACATAAGATTCAAACAATAGTATTCGATAAAACAGGGACTATTACAGAAGGAAAGCCTAAGGTAACGGATGTAATTACATTTGATGGTATAAATGAGGATGAATTGTTACAACTTGCTGCTTCGGCTGAAAAAGGGTCAGAGCATCCACTTGGTGAGGCTATAGTAAAAAATGCCGAGGAAAAGGGATTATCTTTCAAGAAATTGGACGCTTTCAACAATATTCCCGGTCATGGAATAGAAGTAAAGATAGACAGTAGAAATATTTTATTGGGTAATAGAAGACTTATGATTGATAGAAATATATCCTTAGAAAGTTTGGAGGCATCCTCTGATAAATTAGCGGAGGAAGGCAAGACACCTATGTATATTGCTATAGAAAATAAGATTGCAGGAATAATAGCTGTAGCTGATACAGTAAAAGAAAATAGCAAAAGAGCTATAGATAAATTACACGAGATGGGTATAAAAGTAGCTATGATAACCGGTGATAATAAAAGGACCGCTGAGGCAATAGCTAAACAAGTGGGTATAGATATTGTATTAGCAGAGGTTTTACCAGAGGATAAGGCAAATGAAGTGAAGAAACTTCAGTCAGAAGGAAATAAGGTGGCAATGGTTGGAGATGGAATCAATGATGCTCCTGCACTTGCACAAGCAGATGTTGGTATAGCCATAGGTTCCGGTACTGATGTAGCCATGGAGTCAGCAGATATAGTTCTTATGAGAAGTGACTTGATGGATGTACCAACTGCTATTCAACTTAGTAAAAGTACAATAAAAAATATTAAGCAAAATCTATTCTGGGCATTTGGTTATAATACATTAGGAATACCTGTTGCTATGGGAGTTTTACATTTATTCGGTGGACCATTATTGAATCCTATGATAGCAGGAGCAGCTATGAGTTTAAGCTCTGTGTCAGTAGTTAGCAATGCATTGAGATTGAAAAGATTTAAACCCGTAAGATAATTAAAATTAAGTTAAGTTTTAAATTGCAATTAAATATAAACTAAAAATAAATGATGGGAGATAATAAAATGAAAAAGAAAATATCAATAAGTGGAATGAGCTGTATGCATTGTGTACATCATGTTACTGAGGCTTTAAACGAAGTTAAAGGAGTTTCCAATGTAGAAGTTAATCTAGATGGTAAGTTTGCCAATATAAATGCAGATAGTACTGTAAACAATGAAGCAATTAAATCAGCTATTGCAGATGCAGGCTATGAAGTGACAGGGATAATTGATCTTTAATGAAGAATTTTATAAAAAAGTGGCTTGAAAGATTGGAAACAGCTAATCAAGATAACTTCGGTTCGAAGCCATTGGATTGTTGTACCGTTGGTAGAGATAAAAAGAGCAATAAAGAAATAAAATTAAATAGTGCAAATAAAAAGTAATTAAGAGGGTCATTATAGATAAACAATATAATTCTATAATGACTTTTTTATGACCCATATTTAACTGTTACTATTCACAGTAACTTTAAATTGTGTAAAATCGAAAAATGATAAAAAATACACACTCACGGTTTCGGAGATGAATAATTCTATAGCTCATTCCAGACAAAAATCCTACATCTTTCAATTCCCTTAGTGGTCTATCTTTAGGGACATGAAAGCTGCTTAACGGATTTTTATCTTCCATTCACTAAGAATTATAGTCACTCCTGCAAATGTTCCCTTAGTATTTTTATCATTTTTCTCTATCTGCTGTGATTAACTGTGAATAGTAACATTTAACTAACTTAACTTACTTATTTTATGCTATAATACATATAAGTTTTAATAACGGAGGTATTTTAATGAAAGATACTATATATATTACTGGACATAAGAATCCGGATTCTGACTCTATTTGCGCCGCATTAGCCTATGCAGAATATAAAAATGGAAATGCAGATGTTAATGCAATTCCAATGCGATTGGGAGATATCAATCTAGAAACAAAATTTATATTAGATTATTTTGGAGTTGAAGCACCACCATTAGTTGAAACCTTAAGATTAAGTGTTGAAGATTTAAATTTTGATAGGGTAGCACCTGTAAGTCCTGATATATCATTGAGAATGGCCTTAAATATCATGAAAAAAGATAATATCAATAGTTTACCGGTCGTTGACGATGAAGAAAAACTACTGGGAATTGTAACAGTTTCGGATATTATACAAAATTATATAGATGTATGGGACAATACTATATTGGGAAAATCTGAGACGACAATTGACAATATAATAGATACCTTGTCTGCAACACCTATCAATATCTCAAAAAATAATAGAGCTTTTTTAGGTAAAATTTCTATATTGGCAATGGATATTAATTCAATAAAGGATAATGATTATGAAAATGACATAATAATTTGCGGTAACAGAAAAGATGTACAAGAATTTGCGATTAATAGCAATATTTCATTGATGATTATTGTTGGCAATGGAAGCTTAGATGAAGATTTATTAAACATGGCTTATGATAAAGATATCACTATAATCTCGACACCATATGATACTTTTATGTGCTCAAGATTGATAACTCAGAGTGCTCCTATAAAATATTCAATGACTACAGAAAATATTATTAAATTTTCTCTAGATGAATTAGTAGATGATGTTAGAGTACAAATGTCGCAAACTAGATATAGAGGATACCCTGTAGTTGATGATAACAACAAAGTCGTAGGCTTGTTATCAAGATATCATCTTATTTCCAGTATGAAGAAAAAGGTCATTCTTGTTGATCATAACGAAAGAAGTCAATCTGTAGATGGATTGGAAGAATCAGAGATACTTGAAATAATAGATCACCATAGAGTAGCAGATGTATTTACGGGCAGTCCTATATATTTTAGAAATGAACCAGTAGGCAGTACATCAACCATTATTGCTAATATATTTTTTGAAAATGGAAGAAGACCATCTAAAAAAATAGCAGGACTATTAGCTGCAGCTATTATATCAGATACCCTTTTATTGAAGTCTCCAACCTCTACTAATATTGATAAAATGATGCTAGAAAGACTATCACGTATTGCTGAATTAGATGTAGAAAAATTTGCTATTGAAATGTTTAAAGCTGGAACATCTTTGACAGGAAAGTCACCTCATGAATTATTGAATCAAGATTTAAAGACTTTTACAATAAAGGATGATAAGATAGGTATCTCACAGGTTTATACGATGGATGCTGAGAGCTTAAAGGATATGCGTGAAGACCTATTGATGCAAATGGAGTCAAAGGCGCATGAAATTGGATATTCAATTTATATTTTAATGCTGACAGATATTTTTAATGAGGCATCTGAAATGATTGTTGTTGGAGAACATAAATCACTTGTAGCAAATGCATTTGGAAAAACACTTGTTAATAATTCCTTCTATGCTCCAGGAGTACTTTCAAGGAAAAAACAAGTAGTACCTCCTATAACAAATATGCTTTCAAATATGGATTAAAGGGGGAGCCTGAGTAAGGGACTGGTACTAAGTACGCAGTCCCTTCTCAGGCAATCAAAATATAACATAAATTAGTTGGTTATAAGCTATTGTTCTAAAGCTGGATCATAAAATTCACCAAATAACTCTTCATCTGATGGTCTGTCCTCTGGTATTGGTTTTGATACCCATGTAAAGTTCATATAATGCTTTAAACTTACATTTTCAGATATGATATTTCCTCCCCATGTGCCACAGCCTAAGGAAGATGTCATAGGCATTCCATTTGTGAAGGAACCTGCATTTGCCTTTGAATTTGGTTGACGTACCATGATTCTACTGACTGGTGCGTTCATTGCATGTAAGTGTATATGTTCATCATTGAAGGAATATATTCCACATGAGTGTCCTTTTCCACCTACTTCAAATATTTCTCTAACCATTTCCATTGCTTGTTCAAATCCTTTATATTTATATAATGCTAGTAGAGTTGTCAATTTTTCATGTGAAAATAAGTGTTCTTCACCTATTCCATCACCCATTACCATTATGAATTTTCTATCCTCTGGTATTTCAAAACCTGCTATTTTTGCTAATTGAGTTGCTGCTATAGCTACTGTATCTGCAAGTCTCTTTCCATTTTCATCCCACATTACTTTTTTCAATGCTTCTTTTTCTTTTTCGTTTGCTAAATATCCGCCAACGTTTTGAAGTTCTTTTACCATTTTATCAAATATGCTTGCTTCAATGACTAAATTGCCATCTGCTGAACAACCTGAACCGAAGTCTGATGTCTTGCTTAACATTGTGTTTCTTGCTGCTTCTTTAATGTCTGCAGTTTCATCGATTACCATTGATGAGTTTCCTGCACCTACCCCATATGCTGGAGTTCCTGCTGTATATACACGTCTTACTACGTTTTGTCCACCAGTAGCCATTACTAAATCTGCTTCAGCTGCTACTGCCATTGACATAGCCTTATTTGGATTTCCCTTTAAACATTGAAGAACATCTGGATTTACTCCTTCTTTTCTCAAGGCTTCTCTCATTAGTTCCACTGTCTTATTAGTAGTCTGTTTTGAACGTGGATGTGGCGAGAAGATGACTACGTCTCTTGCCTTTATAGCATTGATAGCTGTTCCTGCTGGAGTTAGGTCTGGGTTAGTAGTTGGTATCAATGAAGCTATGATGCCAGCTGGTTTACCATATTTAACGATTCCCTTTTCAGGAATTTCCTCTACTATACCAACACTTTTTTGTCTAAGAGCATCTCTTAGAACCCCTCTTATCTTGAATCTCTTGTTCATTCTTGATACTGGATCACCTAAGCCCGTTTCCTCGATACCGAATGCTACTAGCTCCTCAAAAGTCTTTTTATTAGCTACTGACCATGCTACAGTTCTGATTAATCGGTCCACTTTTTCTTGGTCGAATATTTCAATTTCTTTTAGTGCCGTTCTAGCTTTAGAAAACACCTCTTCTAATTCGGCAATTTGTTCATCCGATAAATCTGGATATTTAACCCTTAAGCTTTTATTATCCTTAGCCATTTGTATACCTCCTATATAATATTTAATGTATATCATGTTTAGTTTCTTTCTAATTACATATTATTATGGAATGTCAGAAAAGTCTAATACTTATATTTTATTAGATTGATAGAAATTTTCTATGATTATATAGCACAAAAAATTACTTTATGATATATTTAAATTAAGAATATAATAGGGTGGATGATTGTATGACTTTAAAACAATTAGAGTATTTCAGGGTATTGGCAGAAGTACAGCATTATACAAGGGCAGCCGAGAAGCTATTGATTTCTCAGCCTAGTCTTAGCTATTCCATATCCGAACTGGAAAAGGAATTAAACGTACCTCTTTTTGAAAAAAGGGGTAAAAAGATTATTTTAAATAATTATGGAAAGTTATTTCTTACTTATGTAAATGAAGCTCTAGACAAGCTTGATGAAGGTATGAAGCAGTTAAATATACTAATAGACCCTAGCCATGGCACTGTAAATTTAGGATATATTTATAGTGTTGGATCATCCCTACTAGCAAATATGATAGAGAATTTTTATGAAGACAATTCAAACAAAGAGATAAATTTCAATTTTATACAAAATACAAGTAAAAATATAATAAAGGATTTAATGGATGGGAAAACTGATTTGGCTATAAGCGGTGTCCATAGCTCTACGGAATATATAAGTTCAATTCCAATATTGGATCAGGAACTTTTCTTGATAGTTTATAAGGGGCATAGGTTGGCTAAAAGAAAAGAAGTTGAATTAGAAGAAATTGCTAAGGAACCAATTATATTGCTTAATAAAAACACTGGTATCCGATTGATGCTTGATAAGATATTTGAAAAGGCAAATATAAAGCCAAATATCGCCTTTGAAGCAGAGGAATGCAATGCAGTTACAGCTTTTGTGTCATCAAAGCTTGGAATTGCCATATTACCGATGGTTCCATCTATAGATGAAAATAAGGTATCAATTTTAAGAATAAAGAGCCCAGTATGTAGAAGAACTTTATATTTATCTTGGGTAGAAGATAGATTTATGCCCACACCTGTTGAAAAATTTAAAGGTCTAGTTATAGAGAAGTTTGCTTTAAATAATAAATTGGAGCTATTATAGCAATTAGAATGATGTAATAACTTTGTAATATGTTATTGTATTGCAATGTGATACAATAGAAGAAAATAAAATGAATGAAAAAGAAGGTGGCTATATATATGAGAAGGATGAAGAAGAAATTGTTATTTATGACAATGGCAGGAATCCTGACACTTAGCAATATTTCCAGTACGAAAGTCATGGCGGCTAATCCAATAAAATTGGTCGTAAATGGAAAGGATATTACTAATCTTTCCAGTCCAATTATTGAAAATGACAGAACTTTAGTACCTATTAGATTTATGTCAGAGGAACTAGGGGCTAAGGTTACATGGAATGATAATGCAAGAACGGTTTTAGTTGAAAATGGAAATGATTCCGTGCTTCTTAGGATAGGAAACAATCTAGTTGAATATAACAATGGGGCCGATTATCAGATAAGTGATGTGGCAGCCAAGATTTTTAAAGATCGTACCTATGTACCACTAAGGTTGGTTAGCAATGCTTTAAACATAGGAGTTGATTGGGATGATACTCAAAGAACTGTAGATGTTGATTCAAATAAAGAAGCAGTACCTACAGAATTATCTGATGTTAAAATACTGTCTCAAACACCTGGACAAGCTATAGAAGGGAAGACAAAGCTTCAATTAGGTTCTACAGAAAAATATATGACTGAAGGAAATGAAGTCAAATTTCTTTTGTTGGATCCTGCAACAGCAAAAGGATTTATAATAGCAAGAGGAAAAGATATAAATGGAAGCTATGATTTTATGCCAAAGATAGAGGATGCAGGCAATAAAATTTTAGCTGGTGCAATATACGATAAAAATGGCAAATTTGTTGCAGGTGATTCCATTCCTGTAAGTATAAATGTGAATCCAAAAGTAAATGTATCAGGAATATATGATGGACAAGTAATAAACAAAAATGCGGCAATAAAAGCTGATTTAAACTTTTTTGCTCACTATATTAAATATGAAATATCCAATTTAGATAATGGCAAGGTTACTCTAACAGAGGAAATGGATCCATTAGGTTCATACAATTGGAGTCCAATGCTGTCAAGCAATGGAGCATATTCAATTAGGATATTAGCCTATGATAGTAACAACAAAGAATATGCAAGCCAGCCTGTAGTAGTAGATGTAGACGTTGAGCGAAGTCTTGTATTATCAGGGGTTACTGCTGGTAGTACAGTAAATAAGGCGGTGACATTGATAGCAGAACGAAACTTTGATGTAAGCTCTACAGAGTATTTGATGAAAGATGTCAATACTGGGGAAGAAAAAACTATCGCGAAGCTGCCATACGGTGGGTACAAATGGTTCCCAGCACCTGAAGATTCCGGTACAAAAGACCTTATTGTAAGGGTAATAGCTGCAGGGGTTGTTTATGACAGTGAGCCTATAAGGGTAACTGTAGATGGAAGTCCGAAACTATTGCTTCAAGGGGTTGGACCTAGACAGGTGATTACAGGTGAGACAAAGATAAGTTTATCAAGCAATGTAAAGGTAGATTCCGTAAATTATATAATGATAAAAGATGGTACAAGAAAAGTATTTGCATCAAATATGGCCGTAACAGATGAATTTAACTATACACCTGTAAAAGCAGATGAGGGAAATGTAATTATACAGGCAGAAGGCATGTATAATGGCAAAAAGATATCAACTGAGCAGGTTCAAGTAAAGGTATTTTTGGGACAAACCTTTGGACCTAAACCAATTATTGAAAAGGATAAATATTTAGGCTTTGCTTCTAATTTGGCAAAAGAATATTACAAAAAAAGTGGTATGTCAGCAGCACTTCAGACTGCACAATCAATTCTTGAAACAGGTTGGGGACAAAGCGTACCTGTAGACAAATATACAGGTAAATTATCAAACAATCTATTTGGTATAAAGGGAGCTGGACCAGCTGGTAGTGTTATCTCAAATACTTGGGAGGTATATAACGGCGTAACATATAGGGTGGATGCTGATTTTAGAGCATATAATAGTCCAGAGCTAAGCTGGGCAGACCACAAGGAATTTTTAAACAAGGATAGATATTCAGAATTCAGATCTGTAATGTTTGATTATTCCCAAGGAGCGTGGGCTCTAAAGAGAGCAGGATATGCAACAGATCCACAATATGCATTAAAGCTAATGCAATTGATAAAACAATACAATTTAGATGAATTAGATAAAGTGGGGATATAGTCCCCGCTTTTTATTGTGCGCCAGGCATGGCACTAATCTAGCTAGTGAAAGTCTAGCCACGGGTATTTACCGCCAAGTGTAGCGAACCACAAGTTGGTGTCAGTAATGACATGGATGAAGGAAGTGGTGTAGCAAAATTCTTGAGCCTACGAACAGAAACTTGATAAGGCGATTAGGTGGGTGAGGTTGCAATACAAACTTAAGCCCAAATGGTAAACGTAAACCGAAGTTGTAAATCAAGAGGTTGTGGAATGAAAGATTAGTGTCTTACCCTGGGAGACCCTACCCACATATCTAATGGAGCAGGCTCCTATAGATATGGTCGAAAAAGGTTTAGGGAGGGAGTCAGATGAAGTCATAGTAGGTATAAAAGCTGAAGGACTGAAACGATTTATAGTACAAATTGCTATTTGAAAATACTACATTAGTCAGAAATCCAGTGAATGAGAAGAGTAGGAGCGTAACCGAGAAATATCATTTATACTGAGAGGGACGATGTGTAGAAATTTTATAGTAGAGAGAGGAGTAACAACAAATGGAATTAATGGAAGAGATACTAACAAGGGAAAATCTAAACCAAGCCTACAAAAAGGTAGTAGCCAATAAAGGAGCAAGTGGGGTAGATGGAGTTACTGTTGAAGAATTGGGAAGATATATTAAGGAGAATAAGGAAACAATTATAAATTCACTTAGAAACAAGACTTACTTTCCTGAACCAGTAAGACGAGTATATATACCTAAAGCAAACGGAAAACAGAGAGCTTTGGGAATACCAACAGCGTTAGACAGAACAATACAGCAAGCAGTAGCACAGCCAATATCAAATATCTATGAGAAAGTATTTAGTGAATACAGCTATGGCTTCCGTCCAAATAGAAGTTGTCATGATGCAATAAGGCAAGCACTTGAATATCTAAATAATGGATATGAATGGGTAATAGATATAGATATTGAGCAATTCTTTGATAAAGTAAATCATGATAAATTAATCCAAATTCTTAGAGAACAAGTAAATGATAAGGATGTACTAAACCTTATACGTAAATATTTACGAGCAGGTGTAATGGAGAAAGGAATTATCAAAGCTACCAAGACTGGAGTACCCCAAGGCGGGCCAATTTCAGTGATACTTTCAAATGTATATCTTGACAAATTAGATAAAGAGTTAGAGGTTCGAGAGTTGCGTTATGTAAGGTACGCCGACGACGTGTTAATATTCACAAAAAGTGAGATGGCAGCGAATAGAGTTATGAGCTCAATATCAAGCTGGATTGAAAGAAAGTTATTTCTAAAGGTAAATGCAGCAAAATCCAAGGTATGCAGACCAATGAGAAGTAAGTATTTAGGCT
>DAIUFH010000028.1:0-24584 GCA_036844705.1 Tissierella sp. | reverse complement strand
GACTATTTTTATAGAAAGAATATTAATAAATTAGCAAAAGGTGAAAGTGATTACTTTGGAAATTTAACAGATGACAAAGAAGATTAAAGAGGCGGTTTTTACCACCTCTTTAATTTTTTGAAACAATAGAATATAATAATGTCAGTGAATAAAAAAGGAGGTTTCACATGATTAAACTCAACAATATATCTAAATCATATAATAAGGGTAATATAAAAGCTGTAGATGATATAAATTTAGAGATAAAATCCGGGGAGATATTTGGGTTCTTAGGTCCAAATGGGGCTGGAAAAACTACAACTATAAAGATGATAGTAGGGCTGTTAAAGCCAGATGAAGGTAATATTACTCTTGATGGAGTAGATGTCTGGGGAGACTCTTTGAAGGCTAAATCAATGATAAGCTATGTTCCGGATAATCCCGAGATATATGATAGATTAAATGGTATAGAATATCTAAATTTCATAGCTGATATGTATGAAATTTCTAAGGAAGAGAGAAAAGAAAAAATTGAATATTATTCTAAGCTTTTTAACATTGAAGATTCATTAGGTGATATAATCAGCAGCTTCTCTCATGGTATGAAACAAAAGCTTGTTCTTACTTCAGCACTAATAAACAACCCTAATCTTTTTATTTTGGATGAACCTATGGTAGGTCTTGATCCTAAATCATCCTTTAACCTGAAGGAGATTATGAGAAAAATGTGTGATGAGGGGAAAACCGTATTCTTTTCAACTCACGTAATGGAGGTTGCTGAAAAACTATGTGACAGAATTGCCATCATAAATAAGGGAAAAATAATTGCCTATGGTACGATGGATGAACTACGAGCACACGCTAAAGAGAGGGAATCTTTGGAGAATATATTTCTGGAGCTGACAGAAGATGAATAAACTACTTTCATTGATTAAAACAGATTTGAATATAACCTTTGGATTATCCTCAATTATATATAGTTTTAAAGCAAAAAAGCAACGATGGCAGATTATTGTATTCGGAATAGCAATGCTATCCCTCATACCTACTTATATTATGATGATAAAAGCATTGGATACACTTTATGATTCATTTGGACAGATGGGACAGCAGTCATATTTTTTATTGATGGGTTTTCTCGGTGCCCAGCTAGTGGTATTTTTCTTTGGAATATTAAATGTAATGAGCAAATACTATTTCTCCAATGACCTGAATCATTTACTGCCACTTCCTATAAAACCTTCATATATTTTAACATCTAAATTTATTACTAGTATGGTCAGTGAATATATTACGTCATTACCAATTATTTTGCCATTTATATTTATTTATGGAATCAAGGGGAGAGAAGGGATACTTTATTGGATTTACTCTTTATTAGCAATAGTCACACTGCCAATATTGCCATTGGTTCTTGCATCCATTGTTATTATGATAATGATGAAGTACACAAATATAAAAGGGAAAAGGGATTTAATAAGAACAATCTCAGGTATAGCTTTTATAATAATAGTGCTATATGTACAGCTTCAAATTCAGAAGATGACACAAAGGTCGGTGCTTCAGGGAGAGGATTTTTACTTTAATATAGCAAGAGATGCAAACCTATTGGTTAGAAAACTTGGTGTAGTATTTCCTCCGAGTATGTGGGGTGCCTTATCCCTGGCTAATTATGATAAGTTTATTGGTTTAACAAATATATTGATATTTGTTTTTAGTAGTGTTGCAGGATTTTTTCTGATGATATTTTTATCTGAACGGATATTTTTTGATGGATTAATCGGAAATATTGAAGTGTCGTCTTCTAAAGGAAAAGGAAAGAAACACAATCTAGAAAAGACTTCATCTGTGTCAAAACCTTATATGGCAATAGCCAAGAAGGAACTGAAGATGTTGTTTAAGACTCCTGTTTATCTGATGAATTCAGTAGGGGGAGTTGTCATAGGTCCTATTATTATAGTAATGAGCATGGCAACAGGAGACGTATCCATGGAACCATTAAAGGAAGTAATAAATGATAATATGGATATTGTAAATTTGGCTGCCATAGCTATGATAGGTGTATTAGGGATGTTGAATTCAATTGGTACTACTACTTTTTCTAGGGAAGGTAACAATTTTTGGATACAGAGAACATTACCCGTCAAGACAAAAGATCAGATTTATGGGAGAGTAATGGCTTCGATGGTAATCCAAGTCATTGGTGCTTTAGTATTGATAGGAAGTATTTTATTCATTATCAAGCTTGATATGATGAGTATATTATTGATTGTAACCATAGGACTTTTGGCGAGTATACCTATGACCGAAATAGGTATGATAATTGATATTCTAAGGCCAATGCTCACATGGTCAAATCCTCAACAGGCTATGAAGCAAAATATGAATGTACTAATTGGAATGGGTGTTGCTATACTATATGGTGGTGCAATATTTATGCTAATTAGTTTTATATATGGAAGAATGAATATTTGGAAGGTATATATCATATTATGTACAGTTTTAATTATATCGGCATTTATTTTCTTTAATGTATTAAAGACTTTGATAGAGAAACAGTTTAGGGAACTGGAATGATGAAAAAATTCACAATTCACAATGCGCAGTTCACAATTAAAACCTGAGATCCTTTGCAGTTGCTCAGGATGACACCAGCAGTAAAGTAGGTCTCACAGGATGATTATTGCTTTCTGTCATTCTGAGACGGACAGTATAATGTATTCTGTCGAAGAATCTCGGGTTTTATGATTATAAATAAAAATAGGGAGGCCTCTGACCTCCCTTCATTAATTATATAGTCTTTGAATAATATTCAACCACTAGCTGATCTTCAATTTCTATTGGTACTTCTTCTCTTTCAGGTACCTTTATAAATCTTCCTGTAAAGCTCTCCTCATCCTTTTCAATATAAGGAAGAGTATTTAGCATTGCATTTTGGAAGTTCTCATTAAACATCTCCACACTTCTTGATTGTTCTTTTAGGGTTATAGTGTCACCAACCTCACAAAGATATGATGGTATATCAATTTTCTTACCATTAACTAGGAAATGTCCATGAACTACCATTTGTCTAGCCTGTCTTATGGAAGAAGCAAAACCCATTCTATATACTAGATTATCTAATCTTGATTCAAGAATTTTAATTAATGCATGACCAGTTAAATCCGGTGATTTCTTTGCTAATCTTACATATTTGGTAAATTGCTTTTCCATTACTCCGTAATATGCTCTTAGTCTTTGTTTTTCCAATAATTGTTGTCCATAATCTGAAAGCTTTTTGTCAGCCCTGCTAGTTCCTTTTGCTGCCCTGTCCATCGCCTTTGGATGTCCACATACATTTAATCCTAATCTTCTAGATTGCTTGAATCTAGGTCCCATCATTTTAGCCAAATAATATCATCTCCATAAAATATTTGCCGCGGATAATATTAAGCCAAAGATAGTATACCAAATTACTAGGAATTTGTAAATAAATAAATTTCATCAATTGTTGTGAGTATGTCATGCTGAGCAAAGCGAAGCATCTCGGGTTTGCTTCGAAGGTTAGACCCAAATAATTGTGAATTGTGCATTGTGAACTGTGAACTGAAATGATATATTAGTAGTATACTTAAGGGGGTCTAAAAATGAAGGTATTTATTAGTGTTGATATCGAAGGTGTTGCGGGCTCTACAGTTTGGGACGAAACGGAAAAAGGTAAGGATTTATACGATTATTTTGCGAGACAAATGACTAGGGAAGCAAAGGCCGCATGTGATGGTGCTAATGATGGTGGAGCTACAGAGATAATGGTCAACGATGCTCATGACAGTGGAAGAAATATAGACCACAACTTGCTGCCAAAGAATACAAAGCTTATAAGGGGATGGTCTGGCGGACTATTTTCAATGGTGCAGGAGTTGGATGAAACATATGATGCATTGATGTTTGTAGGATATCATTCTGCTGCAGGAAAGGATACCAATCCATTGTCACATACGATGAGTACATCTCTCGACTATGTAAAGATAAACGGTATAGTAGCAAGTGAGTTTTTAATTCATTCATATATTGCTGCATATTTAAAAGTACCTGTTGTATTTTTATCTGGAGATAAGGGGCTTTGTGAAACAGCTAAGTGTCTAAATAAAAATATAGTAACTGTAGCAGTAAAAGAAGGGAAAGGAAATTCTACTGTAAGTATTCATCCGGAACTTGCTCTAGAACTTATTTGCGAAGGAGCAAAGGAGGCTATAATTCAGGATAGATCAAAATGTATAATAGAGCTTCCTAAGGAATTTAATGTGGAAATTAGATATAGAAATCATAAGGATGCGTATAAAAGCTCCTTTTATCCAAAAATAATAAAGCTTGATGAAAACACTATCCAGTATAATTCCAATGACTACATGGATGTACTGAGAATGATGAACTTTCTAATCTAGCATGAAAGAGGGCGAAGATGATAGAAAGATTGGATGATAAGAAAATACGCAGCAAAATATTGTCCATGATAATACCAATAACAGCTGAGAATATTCTACAGATGACTGCAGGTGTAGTATCAATGGCAATGGTAGGTAGGATAAGTGCACTTGCAGTCGGTGCAATAGGAATGAGTAATATATTATTTAGGATAATATGGTCTGTATTTAAAGGAATTTCTACCGGAGCATCAGTATTTGTTGCTCAAAGTTATGGTGCAAATAATTTCAAGAAGTTAAAAAGTGTTTCAGAACAGGCTTTTATATTGTCTGTTGTATTATCTATAATATTACAGCAGTTTTTATTTTGGAATGCAGAGTTTTTAGTTAGCATATTCAATCCAACTAGTGGACTTTTAGCAGATGGAATATTATATGTAAAATTAATATCTTGGAGTATACCAGCTGCAGCTATTATTCTATTAGTAGCTGGTATATTGCAGGGTATGGGAGACGCAAAAACTCCAATGATTCTTATTATAATTTTAAATATTGTAAACATAGTTTTTAGTTATTTATTAATATTTGGGAAATTAGGCATACCACAACTAGGTCTGAAAGGTGCTGCTATAGCTTATGATATTTCCTATATAGTTGCAGCATTGTTCGGATTTTATGTATTGTTTAGTAAAGGTGGAACATTTGATAAAATTGGAGGAGGATTTAAGCTAAAATTTGACAAAGATGAATCCTTCGAATTATTAAAATTTGGAATACCTACTTCCTTTGAAACTTGCTTCTGGCAACTTGCCTCTATTTTTATTACTAGGGCAATACTTACTTATGGTGAAATAGCATATGCTGCTTACCAGCTAGGACTTCAGGCTGAAGCTATTTCATATATGCCTGCAACTGGCTTCGGAATTGCAGCATCAACATTCATAGGTCAGGCTGTAGGTTCAAAGGACAATGAATTGGGGAAAAAGTATTTAAGGCATTTAGTAAAATTGACAATTATTATTACTTCTTTTGCAGGTGGGGCACTTATATTTTTCCCAAAAGTAATAATGAGGATTTTAACGGACAATACGGAGGTAATAGCTGTTGGAGCATTGTACTTGTTAGTAATGGGAATTGTTCAAGTTCCTCAAAATCTAAGTAGCTTATTGAACGGAGCATTGAGAGGAGCTGGTTATGCAAAGGTTCCAATGATAAACGCAGGTGTTGGTTTGTGGATTGTAAGAATTCCTTTGGTTTTTTTAACAACATATAAACTTGGCGGTGAAATTCATTGGATATGGATTATTATGGGGATAGATTTAGTATTTAGATTTATTTTATCTTGCATTACATTTAAAAATAAGGATATATTTAATAAGGATAATTCAATAATTGAAAATGGAGGAGAAGATGAGGCTTTTAATTAAGAATGTCGATTTGATGCCAATGAATGGCGTAGATGAGTTAGTAAAAAATACGAATATATGTATAGAGGGTAATAAAATAGTACATATAGGTGAGCTGCCTTATGATATAGAATTTGATAGGATAATTGATGGGAAAAATAGGCTGGCGATTCCAGGGCTTATAAATTCACATACTCATGTAGGAATGTCTCTTTTTAGAAATTATGCAGATGATTTGCCATTGTTTGACTGGCTAACTAAAAAAATATGGCCAATCGAGGATAAATTGAACAGTAAGGATATGTATTGGGGTTCATTGCTTAGTATGGTTGAAATGATTCAATCCGGTACAACTACTTTCTGCGATATGTACTATATTATGGATGAGGTAGCAAAGGGCGTTGAGCAATCAGGAATGAGAGCTATGCTAACAAGGGGTATGACTGAGGAAAAGGATAATCCGGATAGAAAGATAAATGAAGCGAGAGAATTATATAAGAATTGGCATGGAAAAGCAGATGGAAGGATTAGGACTATGGTGGCTCCACATGCACCTTATACTTGTAGTGATGAATTTCTGATTAGGACTATAGAGCTTGCAAAGGAGTTAAATACAGGTATTCATATACATTTGTCTGAAACAAAAAAAGAGGTAGAGGATAGCTTCAATATACACGGAAAATCGCCAATAAAACATGTCTATGATTTAGGTTTGTTTGATTGTCATACTGTTGCAGCACACTGTGTACATGTAGACGATGAGGATATTGAAATTATGTCAGAAAAAGATGTATATCCAATAAATAACCCAGGAAGTAATTTGAAGCTTGCAAGTGGTTTTGCTCCTGTTGATAAGATGCTAAAAAAGGGAATCAAGGTTGCCTTAGGAACTGATGGCTCTTCAAGCAACAATAACTTAAATATGTTTGAAGAAATAAATTTAGCTGCTATAGTGAATAAAGCGGTAAACTTGGATGCGGTAAGTGTATCTGCATTGACAGCCATTGAAATGGCTACTATAAATGGAGCCTATGCAATGGATTGGGAGGATGAGATTGGATCAATAGAAGTGGGGAAAAAAGCTGACATCGTATTAGTTGATTTAGATAAACCACATCTATATCCTAGACACAATATAATATCTTCAATAGCATATAGTGCACAGGGCAGTGATGTTGATACAGTTATAATCGATGGAAAGATTATAATGGAAAAAAGGATAATTAAAACACTTGATGTAGAGCAGATAATGTATATGGCACAGAAACAAGCAAAGGACTTAATTGAACGCTAAAATAATATTTTTAAAATATTTATTGCAAATTGTAACAATCCCTAGTATAATAGTATACATTAGATATTAAATAAATAATTTGCAATGAATTGGTAAAGTATATTGTCGAAGTATCAAAGAGAGGATTTCGTTGGTGGGAGAAATCTATATAGAGATAATAGAAGTGCACCAATGAGCATTTAATCGAACTTAAAGTAGATTAAGACGGAGGTTCCCGTTACAGAACTAGAGTATGAAAGTACTTGAAAATGAGTTGGGACGCATTTGTCTTAAACAGAGTGGAACCGTGAAAGTGACCTTTTGCCTCTGTATATTTTATATACACAGGCAGAAGGTTTTTTTATGGACTAACCACTTTGTCATCCCGAGCAAGTCGAGAGAACTATACAGAATAATCACTGCAGGATGTCATTCTGATGCATAGCGAAGAATCTCGGGTGTATGCTTTTGATTGTGAATTATGAATTATGAATTGTGAAATGTGAATTGTGAATTGTGAATTGTGAATTGAACAAGGAGGGTTATGTATGATTTATAACAACATTACAGAAACAATAGGACGTACACCACTGGTAAAAATAAACCATATTGATGAAGATATGGCTGAAATATTGGTAAAGGTAGAAAGCTTTAATCCCGGTGGCAGTATCAAAGATAGAGCAGCATTGTATATGCTAATGGATGCAGAGAATAAAGGGCTGATAAAGAGAGGAGATACCATAATAGAAGCAACAAGTGGAAATATGGGTATTGCCTTATCGATGATTGGTACTGCAAGAGGATATAGAATAAAAATAGTCATGCCTGATACAATGAGTATTGAAAGAAGAAGGATAATGACTGCATTAGGAGCAGAGCTAATTTTAAC
This sequence comes from Tissierella sp., assembly GCA_036844705.1. Taxonomy (GTDB): domain Bacteria; phylum Bacillota; class Clostridia; order Tissierellales; family Tissierellaceae; genus DAIUFH01. The sequence continues at coordinate 16,634 of DAIUFH010000028.1, read as the reverse complement.
AGATGGAAAATTAGGCATGAAGGGCTCAGTAGATATGGCAGAAAAACTGGCTAAGGAAAATAATTATTTCTTGACAAGACAATTTTCAAATAGTGCAAATGTATTGGCTCATATGGAAACAACTGCGAAAGAAATATGGGAAGATACTAATGGCAAGCTCGATGCTTTTGTAGCTGGAGTTGGTACAGGAGGTACAATAAGCGGAGTAGGCAAGATTCTAAAGGAACACAATAAGGATATCCTGACAGTAGCTGTTCAGCCAGCTAAGTCCCCTGTTTTAACTGGAGGTAATCCATCAAGCCACGGTATTCAAGGTATAGGTGCCAATTTTATTCCAGATATTTATGATGCAAATGTAGTCGATGAAATAATAGATATGACTGAAGAAACAGCGTACGAAAGTGCAAGAAATCTAGGGAAATATGAAGGTATTTTAGTTGGTATGTCTTCAGGAGGTAATTTTGCAGCTGCACTTCAAATTGCAAAGAGATTGGGTAAAGGTAAGAGAGTGATTGTAATACTTCCTGATACAGGTGAAAGATATTTGTCTACAATATTATTTGCTCAGGAGTAGGAGTGATATAGTGTTAGGATTTATTATAAAACAGGGGAATGTAATCCTTGAAAAGGATCCTGCTGCAAAAAATCTTTTAGAAGCAATATTTACTTCTCCAGGTTTGAAGGCTATTGTTTATCACAGAATCACACATAAGCTATATAAAAGAAATTGGCTTTTTATGGCAAGAATATTGTCTCAGAGAGCTAGAAGAATAACTGGTATAGAGATTCATCCAGGTGCAATAATAGGTGAAAATCTTTTTATAGACCATGGGATGGGAATTGTAATAGGGGAAACTGCAGAAATAGGTGATAATGTAACTCTATTTCATGGAGTAACCCTAGGAGGTATAGGTGGCGAAAAGGGTGAAAAAAGGCACCCTACTGTAGAGGATGATGTGGTAATAGGATCAGGAGCTAAAATCCTTGGACCTATTACAATAGGAAAAGGTGCTAAGATAGGAGCAAATGCAGTAGTCCTTAAAGATGTACCAGACTATTCAACTGCAGTGGGTATTCCAGCAAAAATTAAATATAAAAAAGCAGAAGCTTATATTTATGCTATTTAAGCAAAAGCATCTTCATTTTATAGTGGAGATGCTTTTAACTTTATTCAAAGAATTTTGAATTCATTTGCAGTAAGTTCACCAAAAAGTAATAATAGCAGCAAGTTGTGGAAACAATGATATCAGATAATCTAATACTGATTTTGATCATGAGATATATAGAAAAAAACCTATTGATAAAGAAAAAGATAGTATAAATTGGAGGAGATTAAGTTTGAATTCGCAAATAGGTGTAAATACCTTGAGAAAAGATGCTTGGGAAAAGGTAACAGGACGTGCCAAATATACTGGTGATACAATAAGCGCTGATATGCTTCATGTACGGCTTTTGACTTCTACTTATGCCCATGCTCTGATTAAAAATATTGATACAGCTAATGCCATGAAGTCTACTGGTGTGAAGGCAATAATAACAGGTGAAGATGTTCCTTTCTTAACAGGGCCTATGATTTGCGACAGACCAATAATAGCCAGAAAAAAGGTGAGGTACTTTGGTGAACCTGTAGCTGTAGTAGTAGCAAATAGTGAAGAGGAGGCAATGAGAGCAGTTCACCTAATTGAGGTTGAGTATGAAAAATTACCAGTTGTAAATTCCGTAGAGGATGCAATTACAAAAGGGGGTACCTTGGTTCATAAAGATTTAGGGCGTTATTATTATCCGGCAACCCATATATACCCTAAGGCAGATTCTAATATAATGGATCTAGTAAAGATAAGAAAAGGTAATATGGAAATTGGATGGAATGAATCTGATGTAGTTGTAGAGGAAAGCTTTTCAATGCCTCAATCAGATCATGTACCAATGGAAACAAGAAATGCCACTGCTCAGATATTACCTGATGGTACAGTGATTATCAACACATCAAGTCAAGCGCCCTTTGGTGTCAAAGAGGAGTTAAGTAAAACCTTCGGTATTCCTGAAGGAAAAATCATAGTACGTGTACCATATGTAGGAGGTGCTTTTGGGGGAAAAGCAACTATTCAATTGGAATATATTGCTTATATAGCATCATTAGCAGTTAATGGGAGATTGGTGAGACTAGCTAATTCTAGAGAACAGGATATGATGAGCTCACCATCCAAAATTGCCATGGAGGCAAAATTAAAAATTGGTGCTGATAAAGAAGGAAAAATAAAGGCACTAAAGTGCACATATATGACTGACTGTGGTGCCTATGCTGATACAGGACCACGAATGGCTAAGTCAATAGCTGCCAGCTGTTCTGGACCATACAATATAGAAAATATACACTGTGACTCATACAGTGTTTATACGAATCACTGTTATGTAACATCGTTTCGCGGATTTGGTCATACTACAAGTGTTTTTTGTATAGAAAGAATTATTGAGATGTTAGCTGAAAAACTTAGGATAGACCCTTTCAAAATAAGGTTAAGAAATGCCATAAAAGAAAATGACTACACGCCAACTCAGGATAAAGTAACTTTAAATAATACGGGAGATTTAAGTAGCTGCTTGGAAAAGCTAAGAAATGCTATGAACTGGGATGAGGGTATAGTCAAATCTACAGAGGATGGGAAAATTCGAGCAAAAGGCATAAGCTGCCTATGGAAGACGTCCAATTCTCCTACAAATGCCATTTCCGGTGCCATATTGACCCTCAATAGTGATGGTAGTATCAATTTGAATTTTGGTGGAGTTGAAATAGGACCTGGTATGAAAACCACTGTAGCCATGATATTAGCTGAGAAAATGAAGATGAGTGTAGACAAAATTCATGTATTCATGGGGGTTGATTCACAGCTTACACCTAAGCATTGGAAGACTGTGGCTAGTATGACAACTTTTATGGCAGGAAATGCTGTTATAAAAGCAGCAGATGATTTGATTGAACAGCTAAAGCAACTAGGCTCCATAGTGCTAAAATGCCAGCCAGAGGAATTGGAAGTTGGCAATGAAAGGGTTTATTATAGGCCGAATCCAGAAATATATATAGATTTTAGGAATATAGTACACGGATATAAATATGATGGAGGACAATCAATTTGGGGTCAAATGATAGCAAGCGGGAGCTATATATTTAGTCAATTGAGACCTCTTGATAGAGAAACAGGTAAAGGGAAAACAGGGGTATCATGGACAGTAGGTGCTCAGGGAGTAGAAATAGAATACGATCCCAGAATGCATACTTATAGATTAATTAAGGCTTCAACAGTTATTGATGGCGGAAAAGTCATTAACCCAAAGATAGCAAAGGGTCTTATAATGGGTGGTATGTCAATGGGACTTGGACTGGCAACTCGTGAAGATTTTATCTATAATTCGGATTCTATTTTGGAAAACACCTCTTTAAGAACATATAAGGTAATGAGATATGGTGAAAATCCAGATTATTATGTAGAATTTGTTGAGACGCCTCAGATGGATGGACCTTTTGGAGCAAGAGGAATAGGTGAACATGGAATTTTAGGGATTCCGGCTGCATTTGCCAATGCTATTTCTGCAGCAACAAATATTGAATTTAACTCTGTACCAATAACATCTGAAACAATATGGAAGAAATTAGGTGAACATGATGATACCATTTGAGTTTGAATATTATAAGCCAGATACAGTGGAAGAAGCAGTTGAGATTTATAAGAGGATATATTCATCAGGTAAAAAGGTCATCTATTATGGCGGCGGTACTGAATTTATCAGTATGGCAAGAATGAATAATATGTATGCCGATGCTGTAATCGATATAAAACAAATAGATGAATGCAACGAATACCAAATAAATGATAATGTTCTTACCATAGGCTCTGCTACAACACTTACAAAGATATCCGAGTTAAATCAATTTCCGCTATTAGGATTAACCGTATCGAGAATTGCTGATCATACTATACAGGATAAGATTACATTAGCAGGAAATATACTAGGTAGTATCATATATAAGGAAGCTGTATTACCACTTTTAGTTTCAGATAGTGAAATAATTCTTACAGGGCCAAGTGGCACTAGAAATATTTCCTTAAACAAAGTATTTGACAAGAAGTTGTTACTGAAAGATGGGGAAATGCTAGTTAAAGTAAATATAGATAAAAGATATTTAAACTTACCATATTCACATGTTAAAAGGACGAAAAACGAAAAGATTGACTATCCTCTAATAACCATGGTAGCAATAAAGGATGATAATAGATTGAAAATTGCATTCAGTGGTTTATGTGATTATCCATTTAGATCACAGAACATGGAAGATGTATTGAACAATCCAGATATAACCAGTGAAGAGAGAATAGCAAAAGCTATTGAAAAGGTTCCGGGCAACATCCTAAATAATATAAGTGGTTCAACTGAATATAGAAAATTTGTATTAGGATTAATGTTGGAGGAAGTATTTGAAAGACTAGAGGTGGTACAATGATATTTGAATTGCTGGATAGTGAGATAATCACTTTAAATATTAATGGTGAAGATAGGAAGGTTGCTGTCAAACCATCTGATATATTGTTATATACATTGCGTAACAGCTTCGGATTAACAGGACCGAAACCAGGATGTGAAAATGGGGACTGTGGAGCTTGTACTGTACTTGTAAATGATTTGCCAGTGAAATCCTGTTTAATGCTAACTGTTGAAGCCATAGGTAAAAAAATATTGACAGTGGAAGGATTAAAAGATGCTCCTATACAAAAAGCCTTTGTTGAGGAATATGGATTCCAATGTGGATATTGTACAAGTGGGTTTTTGATGGTATGCCATTCTTTATCAAAGTTTCATCCTGAGGCTGATGACTCAATAATACAGGAATGGCTCCAGTCAAATATATGTCGTTGCACAGGATATGAAGAAATATCCATAGCTGTAAAATCCATATTAAACAAATCGAAGAAGTGAAACATTTTGTTTCACTTCTTTGATTATCTAAACTTTTCTTTTATTTCATTTTCTATTTTTTTTACTTGTTCAGTACCTCTGCATAATCTATTTAGAGTTAAGCAATCCTGATAGGATATATATGATTCTTCTATGTACCCCATTTTGTACAACACCCTTGATTTTTGGGACAATAATTCAGGCAAAAATCTCATGTAATTTTCTTTAATTGAAAAATCGATACCCTTATTCACATAACCCATTGCAATATCATATTGACCTTTATCTGAATAAATTATACTAAGATTGCACGACGTACTTTGATAAAGCTTTTTTTCAAAAGCTAATGAGTTGTACATGGAAAAAGGTGCATTGAATATGTGATTTTCCAACACCGAAAATAAACTTTTAAAAATTTCAAAACTTTCAACATATCTTTCCATTCTGTTATAATTAACTGCTATTAAGTTTATCATTGTAAGGGCAATATTAGAATATATTTTATCTTCAAATTTGTTTATATTAAAGGCTGGATCTTCAATTTGGAGACCTTCAATACAAAACTTATTAGATAGTTCATAGTCCTTATCCAGATTAGCACTGCAGAGAGCCTTGCCGTATATGATGTATTGCCTATTTTCCCCTCTTTTAAAATGCTCCTGATTTTCTATTTTTTCAATTAATTCTCTTACGCTATAAAGATCTAAATTTATAAGTAATTGTTCTAATTTTGATTTGTAATCATAGGCTTCAAAGGAGCCGCTTGAAAAATGTATTCTGTAATATTCCTGAAGGTCAATATTTAGTTTTATAGATATATGATGAAGTATATACAAGGATGGATTGTTTTCTCCTCTTTCTATACGTGACAACTGTCTTACACTACATATTCCTTCTGCAAGCTGTTCTAGTGTTATATTGTTTGATGTTCTTATTTCCTTCAATAATTCGCCAAAATGTTTATAATACATACCATCACCTCTTAACATGACATAAGTGTCTATTTAATTATATGAATCGACAAGATAAAATAATAATTAACATAAAGTTTAGTACAAGCTATATAATAATATAAATTATAGGAGGTCAATTATGAACAGAATGTTGATTAGAAAAGCTGTTATACTATCATTGATATTGGGTATTGCATTCTTTAGTTTTTTACCTAATGAGTCATACATGGCAGGAGGAGACCTTATAGACATTATAGAGCCAAGAAGTGTTAAACCGCCTAAGTATATGGCAGGCGGAGACCTTATAGACATAATTGAACCAAGAAGTATTAGACCACCTAAGTATATGGCAGGCGGAGATCTTATAGATATTATAGAGCCAAGAAGCATAATAATAGAGTACTTAATATAAGGGTAACTTATCGACTGGAACGTAGTGGAATCGAGAAATCTCCTCTTTTGAAAACTTTGAAATTCGGAGATTCCTCGACTACGCTTGGGATGACAAAAAGGTGGAAATAATTATATGGTAACTTTTTCGATAAATTCATAATTTGTCAATTACAGAAAATCTTTCAGTGAATAGACTTTTTTATTATTTCTTCCTATTGTAGTAAAAGAGCATATAAGGGAATTGACAATGGCTTCTTCTGTGGCTTCAACAGTCGCTTTGAAAATTTTATTAATTTTATCTTCATTTAATATGTTGATATTGATAAAATCTTCTGATTCGTAATGTTTGATTACATTTGCTGTAGAGAAGCCTATGCAAATTTCTCCCGAACCATTACCATGATAACTACCGGTTCTGGCGATTCCCGTTTGAATTCGCTTAATTACCCTCTTTATTTGTCTAGAGGATAACGGAATATCTGTTGCTAATATTGTAATGATAGAACCTTTATCCTCTGATTCTTTATTTTTTAGAGTATCTTTTATTCTTAAACCTATAGGATCCTTATTCAACACAAAATCTTCAAGAGATCCAAAATTACTTAGTACAAGTACTCCAATTGTATAATCTTTGTTCTGAAGCTTTAATGTTCTGGATGAAGAGCCTATACCACCCTTTAAATCATAACAAATCATTCCAGTACCAGCCCCTACATTACCTTCCTCAAATTCTTCACATGAATTTTCAATTGCTTCAAAAATATTTTCTGTTTTAACATGAAGTCCCCTTATATCATTTAATTCTCCATCATTACATTCACAAACTACAGGATTTACAGTACCTGTTGTATCACCAATATCCTGATTTAAATCAAGCATATATCTAACTAATGCATCCTGTGCTGTTCCTACACTTAAGGTATTGGTAAGAACAATAGGTGTTTCTAATAGACCTAGTTCGTCAATCTGAATAAGCCCAGTAGATTTGCCAAATCCATTTATGATATGAGATGAAGCTATAAGTTTATTTTTGAAAGTATTTTCTAAATGGGGTAAAATAACGGTTACCCCTGTTTTTATATTTCCTTTATCAATAGTTGAATGACCTACTCTAACGCCCTTAACATCTGTAATTGAGTTAAGTTTTCCAGTGGGCATATTTCCAATACAGATTCCATAATCTCTAATTTTCTTGTTTTTCATCTTTAACACCACCTTTAAATAATTTTAGCATAATATATTGGAAAAATCATCATTATAATATAGTAAATGCATTAATTAGATAGTTTTGGGTATAGTTCTAATAGCCAAAAATAACATAAGGAGGTAATAATCTATGTCTTGTGAATACAAAGTTTATGATCCATCATGGTGTCCAGGATGTGGAAATTTTATGATTAGGACAGCTTTAAAGCAGGCACTGGAAGAGTTGAATATCGAACCGCACAATGCAGTAATAGTATCGGGTATTGGTCAGGCTGCTAAAATTCCACATTACATTGGAGCTAACGGCTTTAATGGTCTCCATGGAAGAGCATTACCACCAGCAATTGGAGCTAAATTATCAAATAAAAATTTGACGGTAATTGTCCAGTCAGGTGATGGTGATACATATGGGGAAGGTGGTAATCACTTTATCCACACTATACGAAGGAATGTTGATATTGCACATTTCGTACATGACAATCAAATTTATGGTCTTACTAAAGGTCAAGGCTCTCCGACAACTGCTAAAGGGCAAAAAACCACACTTCAATTCGACGGAGTAAAATTGGAGCCGGTAAAACCTGTTGCCCTGTCCTTGACCATGGGAGCTGGATTTGTGGCAAGAGGTTTCTCAGGAGATATACCTCATTTAGTTAAGCTTATGAAAGAAGCCATCACTTATAAGGGATATGCACACTTAGATATTTTTCAACCTTGTGTTGTATGGAATAAGGTCAATACATTTAAATGGTATAAGGAACATACTTATTATCTACCAGATGATTATGACTATACAAATTATGACGAGGCCTATAAAAAAGCATTAGAATGGGATGATGGGATACCTTTAGGAATTTTGTATAAGGTTGAAAAGGAAACCTATGAGGACTCCTTTGATTTTATAAAAAATGGTCCGCCATTAGTTGATGCTACCCTAGATCCAATGGATGCAGAAAATCTAATGAAAGATTTTTATTAAATCAATAGGAAAGGTAAGGTGAGATTATGGATTATACAATATTAGTAGGTGGAGCTGCTGGACAGGGAATTGATACCGTTGTACATTTGTTAGAGAGAACAATAAAAAGACACGGATATTATATCTTTACTTATAAAAATTTTATGTCAATGGTTAGAGGTGGACATAATTTTATGCAGGTAAGATTCTCAGATAAACCTCTTACAAGCTATAGTTCAAAGCTTGATATGATATTTGCACTAAATGAAGAAACTATCATGCTTCATAGGGATAGACTAAAACCAGAAGGAATTGTAATATTAGATAATGAAATAGCAAAAGCTGAAGAATTTAATCATTTACCACTTACACAGATTGCAAAGGAGTTAAACAATCAGAAGGTTTATCCAACAGTTGGATTTGGGGCATTGGTTAATTATTTTGGTTTATCGTTAGATATTGCAGAAGAAGTTATTGATCATGTTTTAGGTACGAAAATTTCTGATATCAATAAGCAAGCACTTCATAAGGGCTATAATATGCTTGAAAGAAAATATAATTTGGAAAAGAAAGAAGATAAACATATTTTGATTAATGGAAATCAAGCTTTGGCATTAGGTGCGATTGCTGCAGGTTGTAAATACTATTGCGGATATCCTATGACTCCATCATCAAGCGTTATGACATATATGTCAACAAAGGCTAATGAAATGGGAATTGTAGTGGATCAGATTGAAGATGAAGTAGGAGCGTTGAATATGGCTTTGGGAGCATCTTATGCAGGAGTTAGAGCTATGACTGGTTCTTCCGGTGGGGGTTTTGCCTTGATGACAGAGGCATTAAGTTTAGCTGGTATAACAGAAATCCCTATTGTGGTATTCAATGCACAAAGGCCGGGTCCAGCCACAGGGCTTGCAACTAGAACTGAGCAGGCTGATTTAAGGTTCATGATACATGCAGGTCATGGCGAATTTCCTCGAATGGTTATAGCGCTGAGAAGTCCTGATGATGCCTTTTATCAGACAGCTAGAGCATTTAATTTAGCTGAGAAATACCAGATTCCCGTATTGTTAATGACAGAGGAATATTTGACTGATTATAGTATGACCATTGAACCTTTTGATTTTGGCAGGATTACCATTGACAGATACTTAGCTACTGAAGATGATGTTGCTGATGAAAGATATAAGAGGTATAAATTCACTGAAAGTGGGATATCACCTAGATTGATACCAGGAAAAGTTCCCGGAAAGGTAGTTCTCGTAGATAGTCATGAGCACAATGAATATGGCAATATTGAGGAAAATGCTGAAAATAGGACAAAGATGATGGACAAGAGAATGAAAAAATTAGAGGCTTTAATGAAGGAGGATATACAGGAACCATGGTTTATCGGTGTAGATAATCCGGAAAATCTTATTGTATGTTGGGGGGCAACTTATGGTGCTGTAAAGGAAACAGTAGATAGGCTAAATAATGAAGGACATTCCTTTGGAGCATTGATATATGGTGATATTTGGCCATTCCCAACAAAGACGATTAATAAACTGGGTAGGATAGCTAACAATATTATAGATATAGAACAAAATGCTACAGGTCAACTGGAAAGTCTCATAAATGAGAAAACTAGTACTAAATGTAGTCATAGGATTTTAAAATATGACGGGAGACCTTTTAATGCAGATGAGATTGTAGAAAGGATAATTTGCCAAATTGAGTTATAAATGCTAATATATACTATAGATAAATATATAGGGAGTGTATCAAATGTACGAAAATGTGACGTCTAGGTATCAGGAGATTGCATTGGATATTGCTAATATGATTTATAAGGAGAATTTTAAGGAAGGCGATAGACTACATGGAAGATCAACATTAGCAGGCATATACAATGTATCACCTGAGACCATCAGAAGAGCCATAAAGTTATTGGAGGATGTTGATGTTGTAAAATCATATAGAGGCAGTGGTATAACCATACTTTCCAAAGATAAGGCTTTTAAGTATATCAATAAATTTAAAAACATAGAAAGTGTTGCATCACATAAGGCAACTCTTGCAAATCTAATTGAGCAGCAAAAAGAATTAAATAGCGAAATTGAAGCTACAATTGATAAAATAGTAGATTATGCCAGTAGATATAGCAATACAACTGCAATAACACCGTATGAGATAGAGGTTACAGAAAAGTGTACATTCATTGGGAAATCCATAGGCGGAGTAAGTTTTTGGCAGCATACAGGAGGGACTATAGTAGGTATTAGGCGAGACAACGATACTATACTTTCACCTGGACCATATTCTACCTTTGAATTAGGTGATGTGTTATTAGTAATAGGTGAAGAAAAAGTTTATAATGCTGTTAAGATGTTTTTGGAAGAAGATTAGTTTCACTTAATTATCAAATTGTCTTCATATTTATTCCATACTATTATATAATAATAGCTATGAGAATGAACAAATTAAGAGAGGGGACAAAATATTGAAGAATAAAAAAGGAATTAAATTATTAGCTGTAGTACTTATGACATTGATTGCTGTTGGGATTACTGCTTGTTCTCAACAAAAAGAAATAGTAGCAAAGGTCAATGATGTGGAAATTACTAAAGAGGATTTATATAATCAATTAGTATCTCAATACGGTACGGAAACTCTGGAGGCCCTAATTTCTGAAAAGATAATGGAAGCAGAAGTTGAAAAAAATAGTGTAGAAATACCGAAAGATAAGATTGATGAAGAAATAGCAGAAATGACAGAGTATTATGGTGGAGAAGAAGAATTTAATAATGCTTTAACATATTATAACTTAACAATGGATGACATGAAGGATAATATCGCAACTAACCTTAAATTAGAAAAGCTTTTAGAGCCATATATAGAAATTTCTGAAGAAGATATGAAAGCATATTTCGAGCAAAATAAGGATGCGCTATCTCAAAAAGAAGAAGTAAAGGCAAGTCATATTCTTGTTGATACTGAAGAGGAAGCTAATGAAATAAAAGCAAAGCTTGATAAAGGTGAAGATTTTGCAGAACTTGCAAAAGAACATTCAAAGGATGGAAGTAGTGTAAAAGGTGGAGATTTAGGATATTTTGGCAGAGGTGCTATGGTAAAAGAATTTGAAGATACAGCATTTTCCTTAGGTATTGATGAGATAAGTGAACCAGTTAAATCTGAATTTGGATACCATATTATTAAGGTAGTGGATAAGAAGGAAGCCAAAGAAGCAACTTATGAAGAAGCCAAGGACAAAATAAAAGATGCATTGTTTAATCAACAACTTAATGCAGCATACGGTAAATGGTATCAGGAAAAAATAGATGAATATGATATCACTAGATCTTTAGAACAAAAATAATATTATTTCATTCACCCAATTATTGGCTTGTCATATTATATAATATGAGCATTTCAAAAATGTCTAATCATGTAAAAGTTAAAGATAACTCCTTTATTAGCCTAGCTACTTTATTTGTAGCTAGGCTTTTTGAATGTTTGTAAGATAGGTAAGGAAGATTGGATTAAAAGCATTTTAATATTATGTTACAAATTGGTAACATTAAACAGTTATTTACCAAATTATTTTTAATATATGATAATATAAAAATGGAAATTTTTAAAATTGAAAAGCGACTTGCTGTGATAAAGTCCTTGTATTTGATAAAATAAATATAAATTTATAGGAGGGTTTTGAATGAATGATGTTATAAATGTTATAAATAACAGAGTATCACTGAGAAAATATCAAAATAAAGCAATTTCAAAGGAGCATGAGGATTTAATAATTCAGTCAGCCATAAAGGCTCCAACTGCTGGTAACCAGTGTTTATATTCAATTATCAAGATAAAGGATGAAAAAACCAAGGAGATACTAAGCAGATCCTGTGACAACCAACCTTTTATTGAAAAAGCGCCACTTATATTGGTATTTGTAGCTGATCAACAAAAATGGTTCGATTATTATGATTTAAGAGGTGTTAAGGAATTTTCGGAAAGAGAGAATTTATCATTTGAAGCGCCTCAGGAATCAGACTTATTGTTAGCTTGTGAAGATGCTTTAATTGCGGCACAAAATGCAGTGATAGCTGCAGAATCTCTTGGAATTGGCTCATGTTATATAGGTGATATTTTAGAGAATTATGAATTTCATAGAGAATTGTTGAATCTGGAAGATTGGGTATTTCCAATAACTATGCTTTGTTTTGGGTATTATGAAGAAAATGCCAAAAGAATTCATAGAAAGAGATTTGATTCTAAATTTATAGTCTTTGATGAAAAATATAGAAAACTTAATAAAGAAGAATTAGATGAGATGTTTTCTGAACAAGAAAAATCTTATGTAGAAAAAAATAAATATAATGCAGATAATTTTGCTCAAATGTTTTATGCTAGGAAAACTGGATCTGAATTTAGTAAAGAGATGGCAAGGTCAGTGAGGGTTGCTTTGAAAAAATGGGATGGAAGGAAGCTGTAAATTTTAAATTGTTACTGATTTGTATCTCTTAAAAATTGAAATTGGTTTATAATTAAGATAAGAAAACAGAGAAAGGGATCCTATTAATGAAAAAAACAATTTCAATTTTACTTTTGTTAGCCTTACTTGTGTCATTTGTACCTTATTCCTTTGCAGAGGATACTTTCAAGGTTACACAAAATGTTGTAAAAAGTAAAGATGATATAAAAAATATTAATGTTGTATTGCCAAATTTTGAAGGTTTCAACGGGGCAGATAAGGTAAATAAAAAGGTATTAGATATAGCTTTAGATGCTATAGGAGAGGCCAACGCCATGGCTAAATCCATGATGCCAATTAAAAAGGAAATAATAGAAAAAGGTGAAACAGCTTCTTCAATGGTTGTTACACTTGACATGGTATATGACTATGTAAAACTTGGGGATGTACTATCAGTTCAATTAAATATTTATTCATATTATGGTGGAGCACATGGGACAAGTCAAATAGTGTCCATTACTTCTAATACAGATACTGGAGAAGTATATAAATTTAAAGATTTATTTAAGGAAAATGCAGATTATAATTCAGTTATTACCAAATATATCTTGAAAGAGATTGAAAAAGAACCAGAACAGTATTTTTCAGATTATGAAAAAACTATATCGAGTAAAGACGGTAATTATGAATTCTATATCGATGGAGATAAATTAGTTGTATATTTCGGACTATACAATATAGCTCCATATGCTGCAGGTATTAGATATTTTGTAATCGATTCTGGGGATATAAAGGATATTCTCAAAGATGATATATATAATTCAATAAAGGATGGCAAAGAAAGAGGTTTTATTAATTATAACGGAAAAAATATAAATAGCGATAAAGAAATAGTAAATAGTGATGGTACGTATCTATTACCACTTAGAGAAATTGCAGAAATATTGGGATATAAGGTTGATTGGAATAAAGACGATGGTGTTATAGTTGATGGGAAGGTTGTTTCAATAACACCACAGCAAATAATAAATGGTGCAACTTATGTTCCTCTATCATATTTTAGTGAAGTATTAAATGATAATGTGAGTCTTGGTTTCATTGGAAACGAAAAAACAATTGTCAGAGTGTATGGAAAGGAATATAATGAAAGCAGTAATTACAGATTAGCCAGTGAATATGAAAGCCCTGAAACAGCTGAGGATGCTGTAAAGATGTATGCAGAAGCTGTAGAAAAGAGAAATGGAATGATTCAATATGGGCTTATGGATGATAGCATGAGACAAGCAAAATTTGATGATTTTAATGATTTAGGCTTTGTAACAGGAGTATCAAGTCCATGGGTTGATGGTTATGATATTTCACAGTTGGAGGAAAATCTGTATAATATTAAATTTACCTATAAAACTAGTGTACCAACAGATGAATTTATATCTGAAGAAGATGTACGACTGATAGAGGATGGACAATTTATTAAAATATCATCAATTGTAGAAAAGTAATGTAATTGCTGATGTAGCACAGATGGTAGTGCATTCGATTCGTAATCGAAAGGTCAGGGGTTCGAATCCCCTCATCAGCTTATAATAATATTAAAAGGGACTATTATACTAATTATTTAGTGATAGTCCCTTTTAGTATCTGGGTAGATTCCTTTAAAAATATATTATAGGAAAATATTTTGCATTTTTTGGGTATTATATAAACAAAATATAATATGAAAGGAAGTGATGATATGAAAGACACAGGGAACATACCTAATAGATTGATTGATGAAAAATCTCCATATCTCTTGCAACATGCTTATAATCCAGTTAATTGGTATTCTTGGAATAAAGAAGCTTTAGAAAAAGCTAAGATTGAAAACAAACTCATTTTTTTATCTATTGGGTATTCCTGAATGGGATAAAGAAAGCTACTTGTCATTGGTGTCATGTAATGAACAGAGAATCATTTAGTGACAAAGATGTTGCGGATGTGTTAAACAAAAACTTTATACCCATTAAAGTAGATAGAGAAGAAAGACCTGATATAGATAAAGTATATATGACCTTTGCTGAAGCTATGAACGGAAATGGTGGATGGCCTTTAAATGTCATAGCTACTCCTGATGGAAAGCCTATTTTTATAGGCACATATTTTCCTAAAGTAACAAGAGACAGGATGATTGGCATCATAGACTTACTAAACAGGGTAAGTTCTATATGGTTAGATAAAGAGGAGACATTGCTTAAAGATAGTGAGCATGTTTTAAATGAGGTTAAGAAGATTAGTGAAGACTATTCAGAAGGTGAACTTAAGGAAGCTACGTTTGGAAATGCAAAGGATCTATTGAGTAGTATTTTTGATAATGCTAATGGTGGATTTGGAGGTAAACCTAAATTTCCTATGCCTCAATATTTATTATATCTCTTGAATTATTCGGGAATATTTGGGGATAAACAAAGTATAGACATGGTAGAAAATACCTTAGAAAAGATGTATAAAGGAGGCATATTTGATCATATAGGTTATGGATTTTTTAGATATTCCGTGGATGAAAATTGGCTTGTTCCTCATTTTGAGAAAATGCTATATGACAATGCTTTATTAGGTTTAGTATATACAAAGGCATATGAAATGACGAATAATGTATCTTATAAAGAAATTGCAGAAAAAATATATGAATTTGTATTAAGAGATATGATTTCGGATGAAGGAGGTTTTTATTCTGCTTTAGACGCTGATACCGAAGGAAAAGAAGGTAAATTTTATTTATTCACTTCTGATGAAATAGTAAATTTATTGGGTGAAGAATGGGGAAATTTATTTAATAAGTACTATGATATAACGGATAAAGGTAATTTTGAAGGTAGCAATATACCTAATTTGTTAAAAATTGATTTGGATAAAATGAATCCCGATGATGAAGCTATATTAAATAGTATAATTCAAATGCTGTTTTCATATAGAGAGAAACGAGTAAATCCCCATAGAGATGAGAAAATACTTACATCGTGGAATGGTCTAATGATTGGAAGTCTAGCATATGCAGGGATGGAATTGCAAAATAACTTTTATATAAAGAAGGCAAAGGAAGCAGTAGAATTTATAATTAACAATTCGATTGATAAGAATGGCAATTTATTATCAACACATATAGATGGTGAAAGCTACAATATTGGATACCTTGAGGATTATGCATTTTTCATTTATGGTTTGCTAAATCTGTATGAAACTACAGAGGAGATTAAATATTTGGATTTGGCCGAGAGCTTAACTAATCAAATGCTAGATTTATTTGGAGATAAAAATCATAAGGGCCTATATTTCTATAGTTATAAATCTGAGAAGCTTGTATTAAGACCAAAAGAATTTTATGATGGAGCTATTCCTTCTGGGAATGGATTTGCCTTAATTGATTTAATGAAACTATATGTCTTCACTGGTCATGAGCATTATTACAATTATGCAAAGGAGATTTTGCATTCCTTTGGGGATAGTATAAATGAAAGTCCACTGGCTCACCTATATTCATTAATAGGTGTTACTAACTTTATATGATTATTTAGTTTACAATATCTTGGATCGAGTATATAATATTAATAATACGTTTTTACAATGATCAAGAATAGTAGTTATATTATAGGTCTACAGCGAGTCAGGAATAGTGGAAGCCTGATGGCACTAAAATAATGAATGGGCTTGAGAGTATTGCCTGAAAAAGTAAGGCAAGGGAATCCCC
>DAIUFH010000027.1:0-25536 GCA_036844705.1 Tissierella sp. | reverse complement strand
CCGCTTCAGATAACAATGCATTTCTATTCTTTGAGGGTGCATGGAATGTATTGCAGCCTAAGATAGCAGATGGAACCTTTGTCATAAAAAACTCTAGTGAGGCTGTAGCTTTACAAGATAAGGATACTTTGACAAGAGAAGAGATGGGTAAGATAATTGGTCAGGTAACTACAAACTGGGATTTTAACGAAGCCAAAAACAAAGCAGAAGCCCACTTAACTTCCAATTCTAAAGAAGACAAGGGTGATGTATATATATTAGCTCCAAATGATGGTACTGCAAGATCAATAGCGGATACATTTGCAGCTGATACGGATGTAAGTTCATATGTTGTAACAGGGCAGGATGCTGAAATCGCTTCCGTACAATATATAATTGATGGAAAACAAACTATGACTGTATTTAAGGATGTTAGAACATTGGTTAATGATTCTATAGATATGGCAGTAGCTGTTTTAGAGGGAAAAACTCCATCTACTACAGGTTCATACAATAACAAGGCGGCTGATATACCAGCAAAACAAACGGAGGTTATAGTAGTAGAACAATCTAATGTTAAATCAGCCCTAATCGATTCAGGATATTATGATGCTTCTGAATTTACAAATCTAGAATAATTGATAAATGATTAGATGAAAATAGTGATAGCCACCAATGGCTTTCACTATTTTCAAATTAATATATATTAATATATTATTGTAAGGAGCATAGCTATGTCTACATATAAATCGGATTATATTTTAGAGATGTGTGATATAACAAAGGAATTTCCTGGTGTAAAGGCTTTAAACAATGTAAATTTCAAAGTGAAAAGAGGGGAAATTCATTGTCTTGTAGGTGAAAATGGAGCAGGTAAGTCCACTCTTATGAAGGTTTTATCTGGTGTATATCCTTTTAATGATTATACAGGGGATATTATATTGAATGGTCAAATACAGAAATATAATGGAATAACTGACAGTGAAAAAGCAGGGATTGCCATTATATATCAAGAACTTGCTTTAGTTCCTGAAATGACTGTATATGAAAATATTTTTTTGGGACATGAGATAAAAAAAGGTATTACTGTTGATTTAAACGAAACTATATCAAAAGCTAATGAGCTCTTGAAAAGAGTGAGATTAAATATCAACCCTGATATTAAAATAAAGGACTTGGGTGTTGGAAGACAACAATTGGTTGAAATTGCAAAAGCATTTAGCAAGAATGTAAGACTTCTAATACTTGACGAACCAACAGCGGCGCTGAATGAAGATGATTCAGCTAACTTATTAAATCTTTTGAAGGAATTAAAGGAAGAGGGAATTACTTCTATTATGATATCCCATAAATTAAAAGAGGTAATTTCAATAGCTGATACAGTAACTGTCTTAAGAGATGGACAAACAATCTGTTCATTAGATGGCTCAAAAGGAGAAATTACTGAACCAGCTCTTATTAAAAATATGGTAGGCAGAGAAATAAATGATGTTTATCCTAAAAGAAATAGTAAGGAGTTTGGAGAAAAAGTATTAGAGCTAAGGGATTGGTCTGCCATCTCAAAAGAAACAGGTAAAGATATTTTCAAGGATATCAATTTTTATTTAAGAAAAGGAGAGGTTGTTGCCGTTGCTGGACTTATGGGAGCAGGCAGGACAGAGCTTGCAACTAGTATATTTGGTAACCCCAGAGAATATAAGTTATCAGGAGAGTTGATTGTAAATGGCAAGTCAAAGAAATTTAGGCATACAAGTGATGCAATTAAAAATGGTATCGCCTATGTAACAGAGGATAGGAAAAAAGAAGGGCTTATTCTTATACAGAATATCAAAAACAACATAACAATCGGTAATATTAGTTCTTTAGCAACTGGAGGACTTATTAACGAAAACGAGGAAATAAATATTGCAAATAAATATAAGGATGATTTAACCATTAAGGCACCAAGCATAGAACAGCTACTCGGAAATTTAAGCGGAGGAAATCAACAGAAGGTATCAGTAGGCAAGTGGCTTTTTACAGATCCAGATATTTTGATATTGGATGAGCCAACACGTGGAATAGATGTAGGTGCAAAATATGAGATATATACGATTATGAACCAATTAATAGAAGCTGGCTTGAGTATTATAATGATTTCATCTGAATTACCTGAGGTTCTAGGTATGAGTGACCGTGTTTATGTAATGTCACATGGGCAAATCACGGGAGAAATAAATATAGAGGATGCAACTCAGGATATTATTATGGAAATGGCAACAATATAAGCTTGTACTTAGAGAGGAGGATTTAAGTGGATTCTATAAGTGAAAAAAGAAATTGGGTAACTGCCTTAAAGAAGTATTTAAATGAGATAAAAGTTTTACTAAGGAAAAACATAAGAGATTATGGTATGTTTATTGCTTTATTTGTTATAATGATTACTTTTTCTTTCTTAACCAGTGGAAACTTTATGTCTCCACGAAATCTTACAAATTTGATAAATTCAACAGGGTATATTGCTGTACTTACCATAGGGATGACTCTCGTTTTAATTATAAGGCATATTGATCTGTCAGTAGGATTTGTAGCAGGATTTCTAGGAGCAGTAGTGGCAATTCTTATGACAAGTATGAAACTGCCTGTATTTGTTAGCATCCTAATTATACTTGGAATTGGAGTAGCAATCGGGCTGTTTTATGGTTTTCTAATTGCCAAGGTAGGAATACCGGCTTTTGTGGTATCCCTTGCAGGAATGCTTGTATTTAGGGGAGCATTGATGTTAGCCACGCAAAAAACAGGAACTATAATCATTCCATATGATAGCTTTAATGATATAGGTAATGGATTTATACCTGATATAGGTTTTTTGCATATCGAAGGCATTCACACATTCACACTAATCATAGGTGCTATAGGTATAGTAATATATATATTGAATGAATTAAAGATAAGAAAAAATAAACAAAAATATAAATTTGAAGTAATATCTATGGCTATGTTTTTGTCAAAATTGGTGTTTGTATCTTTGCTAATTGGATATATTACATGGATGCTTGCAAGATATAATGGTCTATCCTGGACTGTGGTAATAGTACTTGTTGTAACTTTTGTATATAATTTTTTGACCACAAAAACTGTACTGGGAAGGCATATTTATGCAGTAGGGGGTAACCCTGAAGCAGCCAAGTTAAGTGGGATAAATGTTCGGAATGTAACCTATTTTGTATTTGCTTCCATGAGTATGCTAGCTGCATTGGCAGGTGTATTGTATACATCTAGACTTCAATCTGCTACTACAACGGCAGGAGTAGGGTTTGAGCTTGATGCAATAGCTGCTGCCTATGTAGGTGGAGTCTCTACTTCAGGTGGTGTTGGCAAGATAACAGGTTCTTTAATAGGGGCTTTAGTTATGGCATCTTTAATAAGTGGTATGAACCTTATGGGAATCAATATATCTTATCAATATATTATCAGAGGTATCATATTAGTTGTTGCTGTTGTATTCGATATACTGACAAGAAGGAAAAAATCGTAAGGAGTTTTATCTTGTAATATTATATAATAAGTGATATTATTAAATAGATAAAAGTTTCACAATTTTAGCAGAAAAGGAGGTAATAAGCTATGTTTGGCAGATTAGGACCAATGGAGTTAGTTCTAATACTTGTAATTGCTCTAGTGGTATTTGGACCAGCCAAATTACCGGAAATAGGGAAGGCAATGGGTAAGGCAATTAGAGAATTTAAAAGTAGTGCAAATGGTGAAGATGAAGATATTGAACAGGCTAAGGATGTCATAGAAGATGAAAAAAACGACTGATTTAACTATAGTGGGGCATCTAGCAGAGTTAAGAAAAAGACTTGTATATTGTGCCGTGGTATTTGTTTCGGCTGTATTCATTTTCTATAACTTTGCAGAGCCAGTAGTAAAGGATATAGTAAATATTACTCCTGAAACTAATTTTGTATTTATAGCGCCTGCTGAATTGCTGATGTCATATGTAAAGATAGCTGTTATAGGTGGATTGGTAATATCTGCTCCATTTATACTGACACAAATATGGCTATTTATAAGTCCTGGACTCAATTCAAAGGAGAGAAAATATATAATTGTTTCTCTATTTACAGGTGGTATATTTTTTATTCTTGGAGTTATATTTTCATATATAATAGTATTACCAACCATGATTGTATTTTTTATTGGGTTTCAGATTGAGGAAATACAGCCAATGATAAGCTTCAGTAATTATTTAAGTTTTGTAATAACTACAATATTATCCTTTGGAATAATATTTGAATTACCTATAGTTATGGTTTTATTAACGAGATTTAATATTGTAAAGATAAGTTTATTTAAGAAAAATAGAAAAATATTTATTTTAGTTATATTCATTATAGCAGCTATACTTACGCCACCGGATGTGGTTTCACAGGTATTACTCGCCATACCGATGTTGGCTTTATTTGAAATAGGAATTATACTATCTTCTATATTTGAAAAAAAGAAGAAATTAAAAACCCCATCTTAAGATGGGGTTTTATATTACTTACTATTTTGCGTTTTCTAAAGCGTTGTTTACTGCATCTTTAATTGCAGTACTTGTTACAGTTGCTCCAGATACAGCATCAACATCTGTTGAATTTTTTTCTACAATTAATGCAGGAATTTGTTCTAAAGCTGGGTCAGAAATTTCTGGTGTTTCTGCATGTTCTGTAACTTCTACACTAGCAATTTTTCCTTCTGCAACTTCAACTTTAACTTTTAATGGAGCCATACCTTGAGCTTCGCCTTCGTATGTACCATCAGTTAACTTAGCTCCTCCACCACCACATCCAACTAAAGCTGTAGCAATTAATACTAATATTAATGCTAAAGATATAATCTTTTTCATTTCGTTTCTCCTTTCAATAATAAATAAATACTTAAGTAACTTCTTCTATTATATACTTAATTTAGAAAAAATTCAATAACAACATAGGCATAAAATTAACAATGAAAAAGTATTGCACAAGTAACATAAATTTGGGTATGATAATTATCATAAAGATAATGGAGTGATTTGATGAGCAAATATACAAGTAAATATAGTGATAAATATAATATGGAGGATTTAAAAAGAATTACAATTGAGAATCTTAACAGAAGAGGTGTAGAGCTAATGGATATTGCGAAAATAGTTCTATATCTTCAGGGAGATTATTATCCTGATTTAAATTTGGAAATTTGTATGGAAAGCGTAGAGGCAACATTGAGGAAAAGAGAAATTATTCATGCAATCTTAACAGGGATAGCCCTTGATGAGTTGGCTGAAAAAAAACTTCTTCCTGAGCCGCTGCAGAGTATTGTAGAAAGTGATGAGGGACTTTATGGGATTGATGAAATAATACCATTATCAATTGTTAATGTATATGGCACTATAGGACTTACTAATTATGGATTTCTGGACAAAGAAAAGATAGGTATCATTAAGGAACTGGATTCTAAAAAGGGTGTTGAGTGCAATACTTTTTTAGACGATATTGTAGCTGCTATTGCGGCGGCTGCAGCAAGTAGAATTGCCCATACAAAGAAGGATTAAAAAAACTAATCTAGCATACTAGATTAGTTTTTTTAAAATATGCTTATTTTCCTAATTGTTTTTCCCTAGTAAAAAAATCTTTTGTAAGTTTAAATACCACTGGACTTAGGAATAGAATTCCTATTAAGTTTGGAATAGCCATTAAACCGTTCAATGTATCAGCTAATTTCCATATTTGATCAAGTCCACCTATTGCTCCAATGACAATAAATGGAATCCATATAACTCTATAAGGTAATATAGCTTTTGGTCCTAAAAGATATTCAGCACATCTTTCACCATAGTATTCCCAACCAATGATTGTTGAATAAGCGAACAATACAATACCTATCGAGACAATTAAGCCACCTACACCAGGAATTCCTTCGTTAAATGCTGCGGTAGTTAATGCTGCACCACTCATTCCATTGCTCCAAAGTCCTGAAACCAATATTGACAAAGCAGTTATAGAACAAATTACGATTGTATCAGCAAATACTTCAAAGACTCCCCAAAGCCCCTGACGAACTGGATGATCTGTGGTTGCAGCAGCATGTGCTATAGGAGCACTACCAAGACCGGCTTCATTTGTAAATACTCCACGAGCGACCCCATATTTTATTGAGTCCATTAAGGTTGCACCTATAAAACCACCTACAGCTGCGTGACCGGTAAATGCATTGCTAAATATCAAGCCTAAAGCTTCTGGAATATGAGATACATTTGTAAAAATAATTACTAAACCGCCAACAATATAAATAGCAGCCATGAAAGGAACAAGTTTTTCTGTGAATGCTCCTATTCTCTTTATTCCACCTACAATAACTACTGCTGTTATTACAGCTAGAGCTATTCCAGTTGCGATAGGAGGTATGGAAAATGTTTCTTCAAGCGCAGCAGCTACTGAGTTCGATTGTGTCATGTTGCCAATACCAAAAGCTGCTAATGCTCCAAAAGCTGCAAATATATAAGCTAACCATTTCCACTTCAAACCATTTGAAATGTAGTACATAGGTCCACCAACGAAACGACCGTCTTTTGTTTTCTCTCTATAATGTACAGCAAGCACAACTTCTGCAAATTTTGTAGTCATACCTACTATTGCTGCGAGCCACATCCAAAATACTGCTCCTGGTCCACCGAGTGCTATAGCTGTCGCAACACCTGCTATATTGCCAGTACCTACTGTTGCTGCAAGAGCTGTAGCTACAGCTTGGAACGCAGTTACTTCTCCTTCTCCGTGTTGTTCCTTTGAGAACATCTTTAAAAATGTGTTCTTAAGAATGTAGCCTAGCTTTGCCACTGAGAAAAATTTAGTGTTCAGTGATAAGTAAATACCTGTACCAACGATTAAAAATAAAATCGGTGGTCCCCAAACAATACCATTAATTGTCTCGTTAATTGACATTAACCTATCCATAAAAATCCTCCCATAATATTGTATTTTGTATTTACTAGTACCATGTGGACTAAGAATATATAATTGCGGTCATAGTACCGTAAACGTTTTCTAATTCGAAAAAAATAAATTCACATAAAAATGCCGAATTAGATAAAACAATTTTATCAGATATATATGCCATTTACAATAATAATATAATTGAAAATTTTCAATTGAACGAAGATTGACATAACTTTATCAATATGTTTCATATTAGAATAAAATGTATATGTTTAAATCACGCTAATCAATCTATTTTCATAATTCGCATAATGTCTAATTTAGTTGTTTTTATAGACATATTATACAATATTTATTTAGGAATTAACAATTCAGAAATGGAATCAACTTCATTCCAAAAAGAAATATATATACTATAATAATTCACCTATGTGCTTACATATATCAATACATAGGCCTGAAGTAGTTTTTTTGTCATCGTCTAATAGTGGATTAAACTCTACCAAATCCATTGATGTGACGAATCCAGCTTTAAGAAAAGCAAATAAAACCTTTTTACCCTCATCAATGGTAAATCCATCCTTCACTCTGGTTCCAGTACCATGTACTATTTCACTATCAAATACGTCGATATCATAGCTTAAATGTACTCCATCAGCGGTAGAATTCTTAATCTTTTCTACAACCTCATTTAATATATATGAGATTCCTTTTTCTTTTACTGTCTCCATAGTATAGAGATTTAGCTTGGATTTTTTTGCAAGCTCCATTTCTCCTGGATCTATGTCCCTTGCACCGATTATATAAACATTTTTAGGCAGTACCTTTATGCCTTCATAATAGATATTTATGAGGCTTTCAAATCCATAACCCATAGACACAGCTAATGGCATCCCATGAATATTACTGCTCGGGGAAGTCTCAAAATCATTTATATCCGCATGAGCATCTACCCAAATGACTGCCAACTCCTTAAAAAATTTACTTGCTCCGGCTATACTTCCAATTCCAAGAGAATGATCACCTCCTATTATCATTGGAAAGCTATCACTAGAAAGAGAACTGTAAACAACATGAGCCAAATTCGTATTCACCTTCACAATAGGATCAAGATATTTCATTTTTTTATGCCACCTATACCTCATTTCACAAGTATAATTGGGGACTACTAAATTTCCCATATCATAAACCTTGTTTTTATTTTTTTCAAGCAAACCAACAATACCTAATTTTCTTAGTTCGTCAGGACCATTTTGTACACCATCTCTATCACAACCATAACTTAAAGGCACACCAATCAAATTAATGTTCATATAAAAATTACCTCCTAAAAAGATTTATCCTTATTATATCAACATTATAGCATTTTAGTTAGATTTGTCATTTACGTCAATTAAAGTGATATAATAGTAAACCAATTGTGTTATAATATAGCATACTAGATAATACAGAGGTGAATGAAAATGGTTTTTTATGCAGTAAAAATAGGTAAGAACCCCGGTATATATGAAACTTGGAAGGAATGCCAAGAACAAGTAATAGGATTTAAAGGATCAAAATATAAAAAGTTTAACACCTATGACGAAGCTAAGAATTTTATTGAGGGAAAAGGAGACTTTCAAAGACCGGAAGAGGATAATATAAATGACAATGAGATGATTGCTTATGTAGATGGAAGCTTTGATATAAAAAAGAAAACATATAGTTATGGTGCTGTAATACTCACAAATGAGGGTAAGGAAACTTATAGTGGCAGAAAAGATGATGAGGAGCTTGCCTTGATGAGAAATGTATCAGGAGAAATTGAAGGAGCTATGTTTGCTATGGATATGGCACTAAGAAGAGGAAAAGATACCCTTTATATATACTATGACTATGCAGGAATAGAACACTGGGCAAAGGGAGAATGGAAGACAAATAAAGAAGGCACAAAGAACTATAAAAAATACTATGACCAGATAAAAGAAAAGTTAAACGTAATATTTGTAAAGGTGCAAGCCCACTCAGGTGTCAAATATAACGAAGAAGCGGATAAACTTGCCAAGGAAGCAATTATAAAACCAGTGAATAGTTAAGAGTTAAGAACTAAACCCAAGATTGTTCGCTTACGCTCAGAATGACAGATTCGTCATCCTGAGACGGACAGTATAATTTATGCTTTCGAAGGATCTCGGGTCTGTTTTTAATTGAGAAATGTGTATTGTGAATTGTGAATTGATTTATAGTTTCTCATACCCTATTCCATTTTTGTCTAGCAACTCAATAGCATATTCATCGATTCTATAATCATTTTTATAATATATTTGCTTTATACCAGCTTGAATTAGAGCCTTGGTACAGTTTAAACATGGAAAATGGGTAATATAAGCAGTACAATTTTTAACAGGAATTCCTTCTTTGGCGCAATATAATAGGGCATTCATCTCTGCATGAATTGTGGCTATACAATGTCCATCTCTAAGAGTATGTCCTATATCATCACAATGTGGGTTCCCTGATACAGAGCCATTATATCCAGTAGACACTATTCTATTGTCATCATTTACTAGAAGGCATCCCACAAATGCCCTATCGCATGTTGATCTGCTTGCGACCTGCTCAGCTATTTGCATAAAATATTCTTTCCAGCTAATTCTGTTAGACATAACTACCTCCAGATATTTAATACAAAAATTATACCACAAATATGCTTCGTTGAGTTATTTTTTAAACTAAAGGGTATAAATTACCTATTAAATAAGGAGGATGATTTACTTTGTTAAAAGAATTTAAAGAATTTGCTATGAGGGGAAATGTAGTTGATTTAGCAGTTGGTGTAGTTATAGGTGGAGCTTTTGGAAGAATAGTCACATCTTTTGTCGATGATATTATAATGCCTCTGCTGGGTTTACTAATTGGAGGAATGGATTTTACGAATTTGTTTATATCACTAGACGGTAATAAGTATGCGTCTTTAGCTGAAGCACAGAATGCTGTTGCACCTACGCTAAATTATGGCTTATTTATTGGCACTATAGTGGATTTTCTAATAATTGCATTCTCAATATTCATAGTTATTAAACAGCTTAATAAATTTAAAAAGAATGAAGAACCAGTAGTAGCTGAACCAACAACAAAGTTGTGCAATTACTGTTTATCAGAAGTACCTATAAAAGCTACAAGATGTCCTCATTGTACATCAGAGCTAGAATAGAATTAGACAACATGAGATAGTATTTTTTAAAATACTTATGATAACCATTAGAGAAATATCTTTAATGGTTATACTACTTCAATAGAGGTGTTTATAAAAATGTATGGATTAGTACTAGAAGGTGGAGGAGCAAGAGGCTCTTATCATATTGGTGCATATAAGGCGATATTAGAGGAAGGTCTTGAAATAAAAGGTATTGCAGGTACATCTATAGGGGCATTAAATGGTGCTATGATAGTACAAGGAGATTATGAAAAATGCTACGAAATTTGGCAGGATTTGACATACTCCATGATTATAGATGCCAATGATGAAGAGATGCATAGATTAAGACAATTAAAGCTTGATAAGGAGGATTTACTTCTATTATCAGAGAAAATGAAGACAGTAATTAGGGATAGAGGATTTGATATAACTCCATTCAAAGATCTACTAAATACCTATATAGATGAAGACAAAATTAGAAACTCAAAGATGGACTTTGCAATGGTCACGGTAAATCTAACAGACTTAAAACCCATAAAAATATTCAAGGAGGATATACCATATGGTGAGATAAAAAACTATTTATTGGCTTCAGCATATCTTCCTGCATTTAAAAAGGAAAAAATAAAAGGGAAAAGATATATTGATGGGGCGTTTTATGATAATTTGCCGTATAAATTATTACAATCTAAAGGCTATAAAAATTTTATAATAGTTAGAACATATGCAAGAGGAATTACAAGAAAAATAGATCCGAAATTGAATACTATAATAATAGCACCATCTGATGATATTGGGGAATCTTTTGCATTCGAGCAGGAATTAGCAAAACGAAATATCCTACTGGGTTATTATGATGGACTTAGGGCTATTAGAGGACTAAAGGGATTTAAGTATTATATCAATCCCATGGGAGAGGAATATTTCTTTAATATGTTGAAGGAGTTAAGTGAAGAGAAGATTAGAAAAATCGGACAATATATAAAATTACCAAATATACCAGATAAAAGAGCATTATTTGAATTCATCATTCCCAAGACGGCATCTATTATGGGACTTCGTAAGGATTATGATTATGAGGATTTTGCGTTGGCACTTTTAGAGAGAAAGGCAGAAGCTTTTGAAATTGAGAGATTTGGAATATATAATTATGAGGAATTGCTTGAAAAGGTAAAATGCGCGCCAAAGAAGGGTATTACACATACGGAACATGGCAGACTTAGCAAGATAATAGAAAAGGTCGACTTGTCTACTATATTCAATAAAGAGGAGATTATATTAAAAATTGGTGATATAATCTTATGTGATGTGTAATTAATAGACTTGGAGGGAAATATGGACATAATTAGATTAATAAATAAAGTAAAAGATAGAGTTCCAAAGCCTATGGATCAGGAAAAGAAATATTCTGTTTTGATACCCTTGATACAGATAAATAACGAATGGCACATAATCTTTGAATTAAGGGCAAAGGAGTTAAAATCTCAACCTGGAGAAATATCACTTCCTGGAGGTAAGGTAGAAGGTAAGGAAACCTTTAAGGACGCTGCTATTAGGGAAACAATGGAGGAACTACTCATAAGAAGAGACAGTATATATATTGTTGGTGAATTGGATTATTTAGTATCCTATGCAAATTTTACTACTCATTGCTTTTTAGGGGTCATAAGTGGAGTAAATGTGGATAAAATCATACCAAATAAGTCCGAAGTGGATCACTTATTCACAGTCCCTGTAGATTTTTTCTTGGAAAACGAACCGGAGAAGTATGTATTGGATTTACAGACAGTTGAAAACAAAGAATTTCCATATTATTTAATACCTAATGGAAGGGATTATAATTTCAGGAAGGGAAAGCATCATGTACTTTTCTACAAATATAATGATTATATAATTTGGGGATTTACAGCCAAGATGGTAAATCATTTAATAGAAATAATAAAGGACCTGTAGTGTAGAACAGGTCCTTTATTATTATATTAGTTAGTGAACATTTGTGTCCAGTAAACAGTATTTCCTACTTTATAAGCACCAACTCCGATTGTTCCGAAACTTGGATTTAAGATATTCTCTCTGTGTCCTGTAGAGTTCATCCATCCATTCATTACTGATTGTGGTGATAAATATCCTTTAGCGATATTTTCTCCAGCCGTTCTGTAAGTAATACCGAATTGCTTCATCATATCAAATGGACTGCCATATGTTGGTGATGTATGACTAAAGTAATTTTTTGTAGCCATATCCTTTGATTTTTCTCTGGCAACATTTGAAAGTTTTGAACTAGATTTTAATGGAGCTAGTCCAGTTTTTTCTCTTTCTATATTTACTAATCTTACTACTTCGGCTTCGTCAGCTGATAAACTCTGTGTTGGAGTAGTCTCAGTTGGATTAGTAGGTTCATTTGGCTTTGTAGGTTCATTTGGTTTGTTTGGTTCAACTGGCGGCTTTGTAGGTTCAACAGGGTCTGTTGGTTCAGCAGGATCAGCAGGTTTAGTTGGTTCAACTGGCTTGTTTGGTTCAGTTGGTTGAACTGGTTCTGTTGGTGTTGGTGCTGGTTTAACAGGGGTAACAATCACACCATGATCTGGTTTCTTATTGTAATTTGATATTATATTCCAAATACTTTCATATTTAAAATTTCCACAGTTATTGCTGTTATACCTATTGGATGGGCTATTGCCTATAACTCTATAGGTAAAACCTGCTGCACTACTTACTGATGATGTTGATAATAGTAAAGCGACTAATAAGTAAACAATTTTTTTTGTTTTTTTCATAATGTCCTCCTTATGTAACTTAAAATTTTTGTAACTGTTTTGTAACAATTTATACTATACCATCAGATAAACCTAATTTAAAGCAACAATGATTGGACAAGCTACATATTATTACCAGTATACAAGTTGGCGGTTTTATTGTTGATGCATATTTTTCTCGAACTAAAATAAAATGGATATTGGAGACATCTGCACTTGGGTGAAGCTGAACAATAAAATAATCTTGTTAGGAGTGAATAATATGGGCAAAATAACACTTAAGGGTGATATTATTTACACTCCAGATAAAGATAAGTTAAAAATACACAAGGATTCTTATTTAATTATTGAAAATGGATTAGTTGTAGGGATTACTAAAGAATTGGATAGTTTAAGCGAAGATTATGAAATAAGGGATTTTACGGGTAAATTAATCATACCTGGTTTTGTGGATTTACATCTTCATGCTCCTCAATATCCAAATAGGGGTATTGGTATGGATAAGGAATTAATTCCATGGCTAAATACCTATACATTTATTGAAGAAAATAAATATTCAAATTTAGACTATTCAAGACGTGTATTTGAGATATTTATCAGAGATTTGTGGAAAGTGGGAACTACAAGAAGTGTTGTGTTTTCAACAGTATTTCTAAACAGTACCAAACTACTGATGGATATGTTTATTGAATCAGGACTCGGCGCATATGTTGGTAAGGTAAATATGGACAAAAACACAACACCTGCCATGGAGGAAAATACACAAAGATCACTTCGGGAAACTGAAGAGCTTCTTTTAGAATATATGCATAAATCCGACCTCGTAAAGCCAATAATTACGCCAAGGTTTGTTCCAACTTGTTCTAAAGAGTTGTTAATAGGATTAGGACATCTTGCCCATAAATATAATGTACCTGTGCAGTCGCATATGAATGAAAATATATCTGAGGTTTACTGGGTAAAGGAGCTTTATCCTGAAATTAGAAATTATGCTGATATATATGATTCCTTAGGATTATTTGGAAAAACGAAGACGGTCATGGCTCATTGTATATATAATACTGATGATGAAACTGAATTAATGGCTAATAACGGTGTTTATGCTGCACATTGTCCGTATTCAAATTTGAACTTATCCAGTGGAATGATGCCTGCTAGAAAATACCTAAAAGCCAGTGTAAAAATAGGTTTGGGTTCTGATATTTCAGGAGGTCATGAATTATCTATACCTAAGGTAATGACAGCGGCTATTGAAATCTCTAAGATGGTATGGCTAATGTCAAATAGACAATACAATCCTCTTACACTTTCAGAAACTTTTTATTTAGCAACTAAAGGTGGAGGCAGCTTCTTTGGTAAGGTAGGCAGTTTTGAAGAGGGATATGAGTGTGATGCACTAGTAGTAGATGTTAGCAATCTTCTAACGAATAAGTCACTATCATTAGAGGAAAAACTTGAAAAGTTTATATACACAGGTGATGAAAGAAATATTATTGAAAGATATGTTAAAGGTATAAGGATAGAAGAACCATTTATGTAGGGAGAACTATTATTTCTGGTATCTTATTTTTCAGCATCTGAGCTAATATCAAATAATTGAAGTATATAATCTTGATGTTCATTAAGTATTCTAACAATTTTAATTTTACTAGATTCTAGCCTATAAAAAACATAATTTTTTTCAATAAATATATAACGATAATCCGTTTCCACATTAATTATTTTTCCAAGGCTAGCACCAGATGAAGGATATAGTTCTAAATTTCTAACTGATGAAACTATTTTTTTCAATATTTTATTTGATACATCCGTCCCCCAGTTTTCGGCTATATATATATTTAAATCTTGTAAATCTTCTAGTGCTTTTGGTGAATATTCAACTTTTAACATAATTATAATCCTAGCATAGCTTCAACATCTTCTGCTGAAAGCCATTCTTTCTCTCTCGCTGATTTCTCACCTTCTTCAAGATTAGATAGTAATCTAATTGAGGCTTTTAATTTATCTAATTCTTCAAGTCTTATAATGGCATATTCACCTCGCCCATTTCTAGTTAAATAGACTGGGCTGTTTTCTTTTACTTCATTTAGTACTTCGGTATAGTTTCTTAAGTCTGAAATAGGTTTAATATTTGTCATTATGGTTCAACTCCTTATATATAGTATAACTCGGATTGTGAAATATAACAATGCAAATTAACATGTATATTTGCAGCGTATTCCTACTTTTCTAAAATTGCAACTGCTCTAATTGGAGATCCGGTTCCTTCTCTGATTTTAAGTGGCAATCCTATATATAAAAATCTCTTATTAACAAGTTGATCCAAATTACATAAATTCTCCGTATTTGTAATATTATATTCACCACATACCAAATGAGCAGAGAAATCTATATCATCAGGTGTTAAATCAATTGCAG
Organism: Tissierella sp.; assembly: GCA_036844705.1. Lineage (GTDB taxonomy): Bacteria > Bacillota > Clostridia > Tissierellales > Tissierellaceae > DAIUFH01. The sequence continues at coordinate 10,264 of DAIUFH010000027.1, read as the reverse complement.
GTGCATCAACTCCAATATTTACAACTCCCTTTTCTGCCAACCATTTAGCAGCATTATAACTTAATCCGGAATATTCGTTTTGAAACTTTTCTGTACCAAAATTTCTATCATGATGACCTGTATAGAGAAGAACTATTTCTCCATTTCTTATTTCCTGTCCTGAACGTGACAGTGCTTTCTCTAAATCCTTTATTTCAATATAATCAGGATATCTTATATGACTTACATCCAAACAAATTGCACTGCCCCAGAAATACTCCAGTGGCATCTTATCAATGGTCGGGCCTTTCGGATTATACTCCCACACTCCATCGCTATGAGTTCCTGCATGTTCACTTATAAGCAAATTTCTTGCTGAAAATCCCAATGTTTTGCTTCCTGTATTCTTCATATTTTGCTCATGAGTTTGATTAGTCATAATAAATGTTTTTTGATGAATAGGAAACATAGTCATACCCTCATATATCTCTTGAGATAAATCAATTAGTTTAATACTCATTAGTTTTCCCCCTCTATTTGAAACCTATTTGTTACTTATTAACTATGATAATTGTATTAATAAAATTACTACAAAAAATTCTACTTTTTTTTGAATATAAAGCATAGCTTTATACTAATGAACAAGCAGTATTAAAAAGGGGGATATGAAATGTACGATTGTATAATTAAGAACGCAAGAATACCGCAGGGAGATGATACTAGACTTACTAATATCCTTGTATTGGATGAGAAAATAGCCGGGTTTGTAGACCTAATAGATCATCTGGATGCAAAGGAAGTAATAGATGCTAAAGGTCATCTGGCATTACCAGGGTGCATAGATCCACACACACATTTTATGTATCAAGGCTTTCCACACAGAGAAAACTTCTTAACAGGTTCAGCAGCTGCTGCTCGTGGAGGAATCACTACAGTAATTGATATGCCTTGCTGTTCAGTACCATCTGTAAGAAGTCCGGAACAATTGCAACTAAAGGTAGACCTTGTAAGTCCCCAGTCAGTTGTAGACTTTGCATTATGGGGAGGAGTCACGGGAGAGGATGTCAGAGAAGGCTGGCTTGACAATGTTCAGGCACAGGCAGATTTTGGAGTAGTAGCATATAAGGCATATATGACACCATCTGTACCTACTTTTCCAAGAGTTACAGATCCGGAAATGTATGAGGCATTTAAAGCTGTTGCTAAAACAGGTCTTGCAGTAGGTATCCACGCAGAAAACTTTGCTATGTGTGATTATTATGTAAAGGAATTCCAAAAACAAGGAAGAATGGATGGCCCTGCATGGGCTGAAGCAAGAATGGAATTGGCAGAAAAGGTAGCAATAGAGCTCGGTATAAGTTTTTCGGAGAGCTCAGGTGCCAGACTTCATATTGTCCATATGAGTACAGGTATTGGTGCAAAGGTAGTTGGAGAGGCAAAGAAGAAAGGTCTATCTGTAACTTCGGAAACATGTCCACATTACCTCACAATAAATGCTCAAGAAGCAATGACTAAATATGGTGCATGTGCTAAAATAGCGCCTCCACTTCGAGCAAAGAAGGATAATGAACTTTTGTGGGAAGGACTCAATAACGGAAGTGTAGACTTTATTGGAACAGACCATGCCCCATATGAATTAGAAAGTGAGAAAACAAAGGAAGGTCTGAATATATGGACAGCATTTCCCGGAATACCTGGAGTTGAAACAATGGTGCCTGTTTTGGTTAGCGAAGGCTACAACAAGGGGAGGATTTCCTTATCTAAATTAGTTGATATCTTGAGTACAAATGCTGCTATCCACTATGGACTATATCCAAAGAAGGGGGCAATGCATATAGGCTCAGATGCCGACTTTACTATAGTTGATTTAGATAAAGAATGGGTTATAGACCTTAAGGATCAGGCTTCAATGTGTGGATATACACCGCTTGAAGGAATGAAGTTAAAAGGCAAGGTATCAAAGACTGTAGTACGTGGTCATCTTGTATTTGAAGACATCGATGATAGTACTTTAGCTAAAATGACCGATGAAGAGCTTCAAAAAGTTGTTCATAATTTTCCTGAGGGAGTAGAAGAAAAATATGCTATTCATTTTGAGAAATATCCTCATCTAAATAGCGCAGAATACGAAAATAGCTATAGAAAAAGTCATCCAGAGGTAATAGATGAACATATTAGAGGAATAAAAGGAATCATGGTAAAACCAGGCTTTGGTCAATGGATTAAGAGACAAAGTATTCAGGTGTTACCTAGAAAAATAACCTTTTAGTAAGAATCAAACCCGAGATGCTTCACTTACGTTAGCATGACACCTGCATTTTTCATCCTAAAATGGATAATTAAGGTTTGTCATTCTAAGACTGACAGTAAAATGTATACTATCGAAAAATCTCGGGTTTTCTAGAACATTAGTTATTATTTCTTAACTAAATTTATATAAGGAGGAATTTACAAGTGCCTAGACATGCAATCTTAGTTATAGATATGTTAAATGATTTTGCAAGACCAGACGGAGCCCTATACTGTGAAGGAGCTACCATTATTACACCAAAGCTGCAGGAGTTGTTTAAATGGGTGAGAGCGAGACGTGCAGAAGGCAAGGATGATATTCATATAGTTTATATTCAAGAGGCTCATAGAAAGAATGATGCCGATTTTAGAGTAAGACCTGTTCATGCCGTAGCTGGAACCTGGGGTTCTGAAATCATTGAAGAATTAGCGCCTACGGATAATGAATATGTAGTACCAAAAAGAAGACATAGCGGATTTGCATATACAGACCTTGAGCTTTATCTAAGGGAGGAAAATATAGATACAGTTGTAGTTACAGGAACATGGACCAATGTATGTGTCAGAAGTACCGCCACAGATGCCCTTGCAAGAACTTTTAAGGTAATTACCCTTAGTGATGGAGTTCATTCAAAGACTCAGGAAATGCATGAATATGGACTAAATGATTTAAGCATATTTACAAAGGTAATGACTATAGAAGAATATAAGAGGGCATGGGACAATGGAATAGATCCATGGTTAGGTGGCGGAGATGTGGAAAACAAAGTTAAATAGGAGAGAAAATCATGAGAATAGTAGTTGGAATTTCAGGAGGGAGCGGTGCAATCTATGGAATATCCCTTCTGAAGGCATTAAAGGAGCTAAACCATGAAACTCATTTAGTAGTAAGCACAATGGGTGAGTATGTAATCAAATATGAATGTGGAATAAGTCTTGAAGAAGTAAAGAGCCTTGCCTCATATTATCATGATAACAAAAATTTTGCAGCACCAATATCTAGTGGCTCCTTCCAAGTAGACAAGACTATCGTGGTCCCATGCTCAATGAAGACCTTAGCTGGTGTAGCCAATGGATTTTCGGATTCATTAATATCAAGAGCCTGCGATGTAGCTATAAAAGAGGGCAGAAAGCTGATACTTGTTCCAAGAGAAACGCCGCTTAGCCCAATACATCTTGAAAACATGTTAAATCTCTCCAAGATGGGAGTAATTATTTTTCCGCCAGCACCAGGATTCTATAACAATCCAGAGACATTGGAGGATATAGTATTAAATATCACAGGTAAACTATTGGATTTACTTGATATAGATAACAATTTGATTCAAAGATGGAAGGGACTCTAGAGGGGAGGTTTGAAATTGGAGACTCAAATGCTCAGATATACCATAGAAAAACTAAAAAAATTTGGAAGCCTTCTAGAATGCAATAGAGAAGTAGACTATATCTATGAAATGGGTGGATTATTAAAGCATTTTAAAAATAAAAGGCCAATACTGTTTAACAAGGTCAAAAACAGTGACATGAAATCCATAGGAGGACTATATGGAAATAGAGAGATTTTTTTAAAATTATTGGACTGTAATGAGGAAAACAGAAATTTTAAATTTATGGATGCATTGGTAAATCCAAAACCATATAAAGTCCTAGATACAGGACCTGTTAAGGAAAATATCATCAAAAGAAATATAGATATCATAAAAATTCTTCCTGCAAATAAATTCAATGAGCTAGATTCATCTACTTATATAACTGCAGGAGTGTTGGTAGTAAGAGATCCTGAAAGAAATAAAATATTTACATCTATCAGAAGAATGCAGGTGAACAAAGGAAATTCAATATCAATTCTCATAGGCTCGAATAAACTTACAAACGATTTTCTGGAGCTAGAGTCAAAGGGAAAATCAATGGAAGCAGCTGTAGTTCTAGGCTATGATGCGCCGTTTATACTAGCTTCTCAATATCCAAGTGCTACTTATGGAGTAGATAAATACGAGATAGACAGTGCATTAAGGGGACACCCTCTGGAGGTTGTAAAATGTGAAACAAACAACATCTTGGTACCGGTCTATGCAGAAATAGTACTTGAAGGGAAAATTGTTGCTGGAAAGAGGGAGTTGGAAGGCCCATTTGGAGAATTGATGGGTTATTATGGGAAACAGGCACCACATCCAATAATGGAGATAGAAGCGATTACACATAGAAACAACCCTATATATGAAACTGCTTTTCCATGTGAAGAGGAGCATTTAACTAATGGACTCATTAGGGAAATGGAGCTATTTTTCTATCTAAAGAATATGTTGGATGTCAAGGATGTTTATGTAACAGTAGGTGGAGGATATAGATTTAATGCAGTAGTATCCATCAATCAGAAAAGGGAAGGAGAGGCAAAATCTGCAATTATAGCAGCCTTAGGCTTAAATAAGGACTTAAAGCAGGTAGTCATAGTAGATAATGATGTAGATATATATAACCCTCGTGATATTGAGTGGGCTATAACTACAAGGGTTCAGGGAAGTCATGATATAGTCATTATCCCTGGCGCACTAGGTTCGTCACTTGAACCATCTCATGATATAAGAGGTGTTACAGATAAGATTGGCATAGATGCTACTAAGCCACTTAATGGAAATGGTAAATTTGAAAGAGCAAAGATATCAGGATATGAAAGAATAGATATAGAGAAATACTTCCCAGAACTAAAAGGACTATAAGGAAGGTGTAGGAATTGAAAGAGGCCATAGGAATGTTGGAAACAAGAAGCATGATAGGCGCCATAGAGGCTGCAGATGCTATGCTGAAATCCGCAAATGTAAAGATTATGGACTTTCAGCTTGTAGGCTCAGGACTAGTGGCAGTAACTGTTACAGGTGAGGTAGCTGCAGTAATGGCAGCAGTGGAAACGGGTAAGGAAAGAGCTAGTCAGATAGCAGAGGTAGTATCCTCTAACGTGATACCTAGACCTCATGATGAGGTTGATAAATTGTTTTAATGGTGGTGAATAAATGAACCCTTTAGTAATGATAGATATGAAGAGTAAGCTTAAAATAGACAGTGAAAATAAAAGTGAAGTAAATGAAGTCAAGAATGTTTTAACGGAAAATGAAATGAAGCTCATAAAGGATATAATCCATGGAGATAAAGAGACAGAGAAGGTAGTGGACATGAGGGTGCTAACATTTGATGAGGCTGTAAGCAGTATAAAAAATCACCGCTAATGGAGGTGTCGCATGGAAAAAGCATTAGGATTAATAGAGGCACAAGGGTTGACTACAGCAGTAACGGCTCTAGATGCAGCTAGTAAAGCAGCAGATATAACCCTAATTGGAATTGAAAAAGTCATTGGAGTCAATAAGGGGATAGGAGTGAGTATCAATATAGCAGGAGAAGTAGCTGCAGTTAAGGCAGCAGTAGATGCAGGAGTTATTGCGGGAAACAGAGTAGGTAGTATAATATCTAGTCATATAATACCAAGACCACATGATGAAGTAGATAAACTTATTGAGAAATTCGCGAAAAACTTAAAGACACATATTGAATAAACCCGAGATTTTTCATTAACATTCAGAATGACCACACCACTGTTGTCATTCTTATATGGGTAGTATGATTTAAGTTGCTATTATCATCCTGGGTCTGACAGTATAATTTATGCTACAATTGTCATCCTGTGTCTGACAGTATAATCTATGCTACAATTGTCATCCTGGGTCTGACAGTATAATCTATGCTACAATTGTCATCCTGAGACTGGCAGAATAATTACTGCTATCGAAGGATCTCGGGTCTAAATCTTTTAATTGTGAACTGTGAACTGTGAATTGTAATTAAAGGGGGAATTAGAATGAGTCAAGCATTAGGACTAGTAGAAACTAAGGGATTAGTAGGTAGTATTGAGGCAGCAGATGCAATGGTAAAAGCGGCTAATGTAGCACTTGTTGGATATGAGAAAATAGGCTTTGGGCTTGTAACAGTTATGGTAAGAGGAGATGTAGGCGCAGTAAAAGCTGCAGTGGATGCTGGAGCAGAGGCAGCAAAGGCTGTAGGAGAGCTTCATTCAGTACACGTAATTCCAAGACCACATTCAGAAGTAGAGAGAGTGATCTTATCCCAGTATGAATAATTAACTGGAGTGTTTTAAATGGCAAATACAAGGTTAACTAAAAATATACTTGACCTCATATCTAAAAGAATTGGGGCTCACCAGATTCATTTCAACATAATAGAAGAAATTGAACCCCAGAAGAAGGCTCTGATTATCGAGAAGGATATTTTAAAGCTTGATACCAATCAAAAGATATTAGTAGTAGACAAAGACACGATTATTACTCCCTTAGCAAAAGATAGAGCAAAGGCTATGGGCATAAGGATAGAAAAATTAGGAGGGGCTTAATATGCGTATTGGAAAAATAATTGGAACGATTGTAGCTACAAAAAAGGATGAAAAATTAGTAGGCAACAAACTTATGATAACACAGCCTCTCACATATAAACTTAAGCCTCATGGAGAGCCGATTATTGCAGTAGATACTGTAGGTGCAGGTATTGGAGAAATAGTACTTTATACCACAGGGACTGCAGGGAGAATCGCAGCCAGAAAAATGGATTCGCCAATTGATGCATCTATAATTGGTATTGTAGATGATATTGACTTACCAAAATAAATCCTTTGTCATGACAATAGTTAATATAGAAGCGAGGTGAAATTTTTGATTGACTCACATAATATAAGAAAAGCAATAGAATATAGACAGCTTATAGATATCCTTATGGGAAATAAGGAATATGCGGATATAGTATTATTAAACGGTAACGTCATTAATGTAATAACAAGAGAGGTATATAAGGCTGATATAGCCATAAAGGATAAGTATATTTTGCTAGTAGGGGATTGCAGAGAACTAATTGGACCAGATACCTTAGCGATAGATGTAGAGGGAAAATATCTGTCTCCTGGATTTATAGACTCTCATATGCATTTTGAAAGCAGTATGTTGACAATTACTGAATTTTCCAGGCTCTCCATTCCTTCCGGAACTACAACGTTAGTGGCTGATCCACATGAAATAGGAAATGCCTTGGGGCTAATTGGAATGAAGGCTATGGCCGATGAAATAGACCATGTTCCAAATAATGTGTATCTTGTAGTACCTGCTCTTACTCCTGATTCCCCAGATTTAGAAACTGCAGGCTGCGATATAAGCTCAAAGGATATGGAGGACATATTAAGCTATAAAAATATAATAGGCATTGGAGAATTACAAGGCTTTAGCAATGCAAAGCATGTTTATAGAAATACACCAGAGGTAATAACAGATTTGATAGCTTCAACGACATATGCCAAGTCTAGGAATATGATAGTAGATGGAAATGCACCTGAGCTATTTGGTAGAGAGTTAGCAGCTCATATAATAACTACAGGTGGTAAATGCTCCTGCCATGAAACTACAACAAAAGCCGAGGCAGTGGAGAAATTGAGACAGGGTGTGTATTTATTTATGAGGGAGGGCTCTACTCAGAAAAACATGAGTGAATGCATTCGTGCCGTTACTGAGGAGGGTATGGATTCAAGAAGATGTATACTTGCAACTGATGATATGGTGCCAGCTGATTTAGAAGCCCTAGGTCATATGAATGAGATAATACGAAGAACTATAAAAGAAGGGGTATCTCCAGTGGAAGCTATACAGATGGCAACTATAAATCCTGCAACATATTTTGGGTTAGAACATGTAGGCGTATTATCTCCGGGAAAGCAGGCAGATATAGCAATAATAAGTGACTTGGATCAAATGAAAGTAGAGGGTGTACTACTAAAGGGTAAGATAATAGCCTCAAGGGGTGAACTTCTTATAGATTTACCGAAATACAATTATCCACCTGAAGTTAAAAATTCAGTAAAGATAAATCCTATTGATGAGAAAATGCTTGAGATAAAGGCAGATAGCTTTAATCCAACAGTTAGAGCTTTGGTAGTTGTACCTGATCAGAATCTTACAGAAAAGTGTGAAGATACCATCAGAGTGATGCAAGGAGTTGCACAGCCAGATACAACTAAGGATATGCTGGCTATAGCATGTATTGAAAGATACGGTAAGACCTCAAATATAGGAAAGGCCTTTGTTAAAGGCTTTGGATTAATTGAAGGAGCATTTGCAGAAAGTGTTGCCCATGATAGTCACAATATCATCGTAACAGGGACTAATTATAAGGATATGGCATTGGCAGTGAATAAAGTAATAGAAATTGGTGGAGGTATTGCTGTAGCTAAGAGAAACAAGATATTAACAGAAATGAGACTTCCAGTAGGGGGACTTATAACCGATGAATTGAATGGACATGAAGTAAGCAGTGAAATTGCTGAAATAGAGAATAAAATTACTAAGGAATTAGGGTGCAAAATACATTCACCATTAATGCATCTATCATTTTTATCCTTATCTACCAGTCCTACATGGAAAATAACAGATAAGGGCCTGATAGATGTAAATGATTTTAAAATTCTTTCCACAATAGTTTAATGGGGGTGTTTTTATGACCTTACACTGGGCTTATAATGGAAGCTCTATTGAGCAAGTATTGGAATTGCTTGAAAAACATAAAGGAAAGGCAAAGATAATAGCTGGTGGTACAGATATTATAATACATCTTAGAGAAGAAAAGATATCACCGGAAATACTTATAGATATTTCAAAAATAGAGAAACTAAAGAAAATTGAGTGTGAGGAAAATAGAATAAAAATAGGCTCAGCAGTAACATATACTCAAATAGTGGAGGATAAATTATTTAGAGATAACCTGTATGGACTTTACAAATCATGCAAAATGGTTGGCTCCCCACAAATTAGAAACAAAGGTACCATAGGGGGCAATGTAGCCAATGCCTCTCCTGCAGCAGACTCTATTCCGCCATTGATTGCATTGGGTTCAGAATTAAAAATAGCAAGTACAAGAGGGGAACGGTCAGTAAATGTTGAAGATTATTTTAGCAACAATGCTGTTTATGGATTAAAAGAAAATGAGCTTTTAATAGGAATCGAATTTGATAAAATAAAAGAAAATGAAATTCTTAGCTTTAGTAAATTAGGACTTAGAAAGGCTTTGGCAATATCAAGAATTACACTGAGTATGCTCATAGGTTTAGATAATGAACAAAGAATTGAAAATATAAGAGTTGCTTCCGGTTCTATAGGTAAGTACCCTATGAGGGAGATAGATGTGGAGAAGGCACTTTTGGGGCGTAAAATAAATGATGATACTAGTAAGCTAGCAATAATGGCTCTACATAAATCCATGGACCAAAGATTAAAGGGTAGATCAACCTATCCATATAAGAGGAGAGCTGTCATTAGTTTAATGGAAGAAGTTATCGAGGATAGCAAATGCTACTTTAAAGAGGTGGTCATGGATGTTAATTAAACTTATTGTAAATGAAATAGAGCGAGAAATTGACATAGATGAAAATATGAGACTTCTAGATTTATTAAGAGATAAACTGGGGTTCACAGGAACTAAGGAGGGTTGTGGTGAAGGAGAATGTGGAGCTTGCACCGTAATAATGGATGGAGAGTGTGTCAACTCCTGTCTGGTAATGGCCTTCCAGGCTAATGGCTCTACTATTACCACTATAGAAGGTCTGGAAAGTAACGGGAAGCTTCATCCACTGCAGAGGGCATATATCGAGGAAGGTTCAGTTCAATGTGGTTTCTGTATACCTGGTATGATAATGGCTACCAAGGCGCTTTTAGATAAGAATCCAAATCCTTCGAGGGAAGAAATAAGGGAAGGAATGTCTGGCAACCTTTGTAGATGCACAGGATACAATAAGGCAGTAGATGCAGCTATAAAAGCAATAGATTATCTAAAGGAGGGAGCCATATGACTTTAAATACTGTAGGTAAGAGCATGATAAGAGTAGATGCTTACTCCAAGGTTACGGGAAAGGCTCTTTATCCTCAGGATATCTATATGGACAATATGCTTTATGGAAAAA